>NZ_JBHYPS010000009.1:0-231548 GCF_042746075.1 Streptomyces sp. NPDC058758
GAGGGGCCCGGTCCTGGTGGACCGGGCCCCTCCGCGCGTTCCGGGGCTCAGAGGGCCGGTGCCGGGCCCGTGGAGCCCCGCGCGACCAGCTCGGCGGGCAGGACGTCGGAGCGGGCCGGTTCGCCCGCCAGGACGGCGAGCAGCGCCTCCATGCCCCGTCGGCCGAACTCCTCGGCGGGCAGCCGGACCGTGGTGAGCTCCGGCTCGACCGCCGTCGCGAGCGCCATGTCGTCGAAGCCGGTGACCGACAGGTCCTCCGGCACCCGCAGGCCGAGCCGCCGGGCCGCCTTGCAGACCCCGGCCGCGAGGATGTCGTCGTCGCAGACCACCGCCGTGGGGCGGGGCCCGGGCGCGGCGAGGGCCGCCCCGGCGGCCTCCCGCGCGGCCGCGACGGTCAGCGGCGACCGCACGGTGCGGACCTCCGCCCCGCGCAGCGCCTCGCCGAGCGCGGCGGCCCGGACGTCGAAGGTCCAGGAGGGGGCCGCGGACGCCAGGTGCAGGAAGCGGCGGTGGCCGAGGGCGAGCAGATGGGCGGTGACGAGCCGCATGCCCTGGGCGACGTCGAGGTTGACGTGGGCGGCCGCGCCGGGTTCCGCCGGGTCGCTGTCGAGCATGACGAGCGGCAGGTCGCCGCCCCGGAAGGCGTCCAGGGCGGCGGTGGCCATCGAGGAGGCCAGCACCCCGTCCAGGGCCGCCTGGGCGGAGGCGAAGGGGTCGCGGGCCGGTCCCACGCCGTCGGGGGAGGGGTAGAGCACGACGCCGAAGCCGTGGTCGGCGGCGACCGCCGCCGCGCCGGTGTACACGTGGGCGAAGAACTCGTTGGTGAGCGCGGGGACGACGAGCAGGGCGGTGCGGGTGCGGCCGAGGCGCAGGTTCCGTGCCGCGAGGTTGGGCCGGTAGCCGAGCTCGCGGGCGGCCTCCCGGACGGTGCCTGCGGTGCGCTCCGAGACCCGGCCGCGCCACTTCCCGCCGAGGACGAGCGAGACGGTGGCCTGCGAGACGCCCGCTGCCCGGGCCACGTCCCTGCTGGTCGGACGGGTGGCACCCAGGGGTTCGGGGGTCTGCACGGGGCCTCCGTGTCGGGCGCTGTGGGTGGGGAACCGGTCGGTCGGGTGGGGCGCGGAGTGGACCCGCGTCACGGCGCCATGGTACGTATGACGACGGAAGTTATACGTAAAACCTCGGCGGGAGCCGACGGAGGGGAGACCCGCATGGCCACCGAGGCCACGGCACACGGCGGCTACCGCGACATCCTGCGGGCACCGCACGCGCTCCGCCTGCTCACCGGCACCCTGGTCGGCCGGCTGCCCAACGGCACCGGCCCCGTCGCCATGACCCTCTTCGTCCGCGACCAGGGCGGGAGCTACACCCTGGCGGGCGGCCTCGTCGCCGCGTACGGCCTCGCCAACGCCGTCGGCCAGCCGCTCCTCGGCCGGGCCGTCGACCTCAAGGGCCAGCCGCGCGTCCAGCTGCCCGCCGCCGTCCTCTCCGCCCTCGGCATGGCCCTCTTCGCCCTCGCCGGCATCGGCACCCTCCCGCTGGCCTACGCCGCCGTCGTGGTCGCCGGGCTCTTCACCCCGCCCCTGGAGGGCGGGCTGCGGGCCCTGTGGCCGAGCGTCCTGGGCCGGGAGGACCGGATCCACCGGGCGTACGCCCTCGACGCGGTCGCCCAGGAGGTCATGTTCACCGTCGGCCCGCTCCTGGTGACCCTCCTCGTCGCCCTGTGGTCGCCCGCCGCCGCCCTCCTGGTCATCAACCTCATCGGCGTCCTCGGAGCCCTCTCCGTGGTCCTCTCCGAGCCCTCCAGGGCCTGGCGCTCCGCGCCCCGCGAGGCCCACTGGCTCGGCGCGCTGCGCTCGCCCGGGCTGCTCGCCCTGCTCGGCTCGTTCTTCTTCGTCGGCCTCGCCCTCGGCTCGATCACGGTGGCCGCCGTCGCCTACGCCGACGACCGCGGCGCCCCGTCCGTCTACGGCTGGCTGATGGCCGCCCTCGGGCTCGGCGCGCTCCTCGGCGGCGTCCTCTACGGCGCCCGGCAGTGGGCCGGCGCGCCCGAGCGGCGGCTGCGCGTGCTGGTGGCCCTCCTCGCGCTCTGCTACCTGCCGCTGACGCTCACCCCCGGCCCGGTCGCCATGGCCGGCCTCTCCGCCCTCGCCGGCGTCTTCCTCGCGCCCGTGCTGGCCTGCGCGTTCATCGTGGTGGACCGGCACGCTCCGGCCGGCACCGTCACCGAGGCCTTCTCCTGGCTGGTCACCACCTTCGGCGTCGGCGCCGCCCTGGGTTCGGCCGCCGCCGGACCCGCCGTCGAACTCGCCGGGACGGTCGCCGGATTCGCCGTGGCCGGCGTCGGCGGCGCGGTCGCCCTCCTGGTGCTGCTCGCCACGGGGCGGGTCCTGAGCGACCCCGACGCGCCCGGGCGCCGGACGCGACACGCCGTGAGCGGGGGCGCTGTCACCGCCCCGCACACCGAAAAGAACGCCCTCTGATCGGAAAATGATCGAAACGGGAACGTCCAACCCGGTTTCAGCACAGGCCGTCAGGCGTAATGTTCAGACATGGACCGCCGCATTTTCGGGCTGGAGAACGAGTACGGCGTCACGTGCACGTTCAGGGGACAGCGCCGACTGTCTCCTGACGAAGTGGCGCGGTACCTCTTCCGCCGAGTCGTGTCATGGGGCCGCAGCAGCAATGTCTTCCTGCGGAACGGCGCCCGCCTGTACCTCGACGTGGGTTCGCATCCGGAATACGCCACACCGGAATGCGACGACGTGATCGAACTCGTCACCCACGACAAGGCAGGCGAGCGCATTCTCGAAGGTCTTCTCGTGGACGCCGAACGCCGCCTGCACGAGGAGGGAATCGCGGGCGACGTCTACCTCTTCAAGAACAACACCGACTCCGCCGGAAACTCCTACGGCTGCCACGAGAACTATCTCGTCGCCCGCCACGGCGAGTTCTCCCGTCTCGCGGACATCCTCATCCCGTTCCTGGTCACCCGTCAGCTGATCTGCGGCGCGGGCAAGGTCCTCCAGACCCCGCGCGGCGCCGTCTACTGCGTCTCCCAGCGCGCCGAGCACATCTGGGAGGGCGTCAGCTCCGCCACCACCCGCTCCCGGCCCATCATCAACACCCGGGACGAGCCGCACGCCGACGCCGAGCGCTACCGCAGGCTCCACGTCATCGTCGGCGACTCCAACATGTCGGAGACGACCATGCTGCTCAAGGTCGGCGCCACCGACCTCGTGCTGCGCATGATCGAGGCCGGCACGGTGATGCGCGACCTGACCCTGGAGAACCCGATCCGGGCCATCCGCGAGGTCAGCCACGACATCACCGGCCAGCGCAAGGTGCGGCTGGCCAGCGGCCGCGAGGCCTCCGCCCTGGAGGTGCAGCGCGAGTACTTCGAGAAGGCGTCCGACTTCGTCGACCGGCGCGGCATCCGCTCCGGCACGGTCGCCCAGGTGCTCGAACTGTGGGGCCGCACGCTCGACGCGATCGAGCAGGAGGAGCTGGACCGCATCCAGACGGAGATCGACTGGGTGATGAAGTACAAGCTCATCGAGCGGTACCGCGCCAAGCACAACATGACCATGTCGAACCCGCGGGTCGCGCAGATAGACCTCGCCTACCACGACATCCACCGCCGCCGCGGGCTGTACTACCTGCTCCAGAAGAACGGGCAGGCGGCACGGATCTGCAACGACGTGAAGATCTTCGAGGGCAAGTCCGTGCCCCCGCAGACCACCCGGGCCCGGCTCCGCGGCGACTTCATCCGCCGCGCCCAGGAGCAGCGCCGGGACTTCACCGTCGACTGGGTGCACCTGAAGCTCAACGACCAGGCGCAGCGCACGGTCCTGTGCAAGGACCCGTTCCGCTCGGTCGACGACCGGGTGGAGAAGCTGATCGCCGGTATGTAGGACGATCACAGGAGCAGGTCGGGGCCCCGCGCGCGGCGCGCGCGGGGCCCTGGACGTCACGGGCGGGTCCCCTAGAGTGTCCGGACCACTACTGTGCCGTCTGAGATCTGAGGAACACGTGCGCCGAATTGCCGGCCTTCTCGTCGTCCCGCTGCTGCTGCTCACGACAGCGGCCTGCGGCAGCGACACCAAGGGCTCCGATAACGCCTCGATGACCAACGGGCTTCCCGCCATCACCGCGGGCGCGAAGTTCGGCGAGAAGCCGACCCTCGCGAAGGGCGAGGGCGACCCGCCGAAGGAGCTCAAGGTCAACGTCATCAGCGAGGGCGACGGCCCGGCGACCAAGGACGGCGACGCCCTCCAGGTCAACTACCTCGGTCAGACCTGGGACTCCACGACCCCCTTCGACAACAGCTTCGACCGGGGCGAGCCGTTCACCCTCACCCTCGGCGCCGGCCAGGTCATCAAGGGCTGGGACCAGGGTCTGAAGGGCCAGAAGGTCGGCAGCCGCGTCGAGATCGGCATCCCGCCGGAGCTCGGCTACGGCGAGCAGGGCTCCCCGCCCAGCATCAAGGGCGGCGCCACCCTGGTCTTCGTCGTCGACATCCTGAAGGCGACCACCGTCCCGAAGTCCGCCGAGGGCACCGTCGTCGCCCAGGAGAACAAGGACCTGCCCAAGGTCGGCACCAACACCGACGGCAAGGCCCCCTCGCTGACCGTGCCGAAGACCGACGCGCCGAAGGCGCTGGTCTCCAACTACGTCATCGAGGGCAAGGGCGAGGCCGTCAAGGGCACCGACACCCTGACCGTCCAGTACCAGGGCGTGCTCTGGAAGGACGGAAAGAAGTTCGACAGCTCCTACGACCGGGGAGCCCCGGCCACCTTCCAGCTCGCCGGCGTCATCCCGGGCTGGACCAAGGGCCTGGAGGGCAAGAAGGTCGGCAGCCGCGTGCTGCTCGTCGTCCCGCCGGCCGACGGCTACGGCGACAAGGCCCAGGGCCCCATCCCGGCCAACTCGACCCTCGTCTTCACCGTGGACATCCTGGCCAAGCAGTAACCGGTCCCCGCGCGCCCCGGCCCGCCGCGCGATAGGTTGGCCGGGTCGCGCGGGCCATCGTCCGCGCGGTTCCACCCGTATGAGGAGCACACTGCAGTGAGCATCGAGAAGCCCGAGGTCGACTTCCCGGGCGGCGAGCCGCCGGCCGACCTGGAGATCAAGGACATCTGGGAGGGCGACGGCGAGGTCGCCGCCGCCGGGGACACGGTCAACGTCCACTACGTCGGTGTCTCCTTCGACTCCGGCGAGGAGTTCGACGCCTCCTGGAACCGCGGCACCCCGCTGGAGTTCCCGCTCGGCGCCGGCATGGTCATCGCCGGCTGGGACCGCGGCGTCCAGGGCATGAAGGTCGGCGGCCGCCGCCAGCTGGTCATCCCCGCGCATCTCGCCTACGGCGACCGCGGCGCCGGCGGCAAGATCGGCCCCGGCGAGACGCTGATCTTCGTCTGCGACCTGGTCTCCGTGAAGAAGGGCTGACCCGCCCCTCGCACCGCACCGAGGGCCCCCGCCTCCCCGGCGGGGGCCCTCGGCTTTTGTCCGGAGACCCCGGGGCGGTACGGTCGGACGTCCGAGAACGGAACCGGGGAAGAGGGTGCAAGGCGTCCATGGCGATTGCCAAGGCCGAGCGGCTCATGAATCTCGCGCTGTGCCTGCTCGGGACGCGCCGCGCCCTCAGCAAGCGGGAACTGCGCGGCTCCATCGAGGCGTACCTGGAGGCCAGCGGTGACGAGGCCTTCAACCGCATGTTCGAGCGGGACAAGGACGACCTCCGCGAGCTCGGCCTGGTCATCGAGACCGTCGAGAACCTCGACGGCGAGACCGGCTACCTCGCCCGCCGCGACTCCAACCGCCTCCCGCCCATCACCCTGGACGCCGAGGAGGCCGCCGCGCTCGGCCTCGCCGCCCGGGTCTGGCAGCAGGCCCGCCTCGCCGGAGCCGCCAGCGGCGCCCTCCAGAAGCTCCGCGCCGCCGGCATGCCCGAGGCCGAGGACACGTACGAGATCCAGCCCAGCGCCCTCGAACCCCGCATCCCGGTCCACGAGACCGCCTTCGAGCCGCTGATGCTGGCCTGCCGCGACCGGCGCCCCGTCTCCTTCGAGTACCGCAAGGCCAACGCCGCCCGCCCCGAGCCCCGCCAGGTCGAGCCCTGGACGCTGGAGTGCTGGCGCGGCCACTGGTACCTGGCCGGCTGGGACCGCGACCGCGGCGCCGAGCGCGTCTTCCGCCTCTCCCGCATCACCGGCAAGGTCCGCTCCCGGGCCGGCGCCTTCACCGCGCCCGTGCCCGACGCCGTCACCGTCCGCGAGACCGTGGAGAGCTGGGCCGGCGAGACCGCCACCCGTACCGCCCGGATCCGGCTGCGGGCCGGCTGCGGCTACCCGCTGCGGGCCCGCGCCACCGAGACGAGCGAGGGCGCCGACGGCTGGGACGAGCTGGAGATCCCGTACGGGCACGGCCTCGACGCCTGGCTCGTCGAGTTCGGCCCCGACGTCGTCGTACTGGAACCGGCCGACCTGCGGGCCGACGTGGTGGAGCGGCTGCGCGCCGTCGCCAAGGGCTGAGGGGGAGACGAACCGCATGGCTGCCAACGCGATCGACCAGACGAGGCGGATGCTCTCCCTCGTCACCTACCTCCGCGAGCGCCCCGGCGCCCACGTCGCCGACGTGGCCCGCGCCTTCGGCATCACCGAGGACGAGCTGATCTCCGACCTGGACGTGCTGCCCATGTGCGGCACCAGCTTCCGGGGCGGCGACCTCCTCGACATCGACACCGACGGCGACCGGATCTGGTGGCACAACCCGGACGACGTCGCCGAGCCGCTCCGGCTCGCCGCCGACGAGGCCACCGCGCTGCTCGTCGCCGCCCGCGCCGTCGCCACCCTGCCGGGGCTCCGCGAGGGTGACCGGGACGCGCTGGTCCGCGCCACCGCCAAGCTGGAGGCCGCCGCCGGCGAGGCCGCCGGTGCCAGCGCCCGCCTCTCGGTCACCTTCGAGTCCGAGGGCGGCGTCTTCGCCGAGGTCGACCGGGCCATCTCCGAGCGCAAGCGGCTCTGGCTGCGCTACTACTCGCCGGCTCGGGACGAGCTCACCGAGCGCGAGGTCGACCCCATCCGCCTCTTCGCCGTCGGCCACACCTACATGGAGGCGTGGTGCCGCCTCTCGGAGGACCGCCGCACCTTCCGGCTGGACCGGGTGGCGGAGATCCGGATCCTGGAGGAGGCCGCCGCGCCGCCGGAGCTGGAGCTGCGCGACCTCTCCGAGGGGCTGGTCCAGCCCTCGGCCGACGACCCCGAGGTGGTGGTCGAGGTCGGTCCCGGCGGCCGCTGGGTCGCCGAGTACTACCCGCACGACCGGGCCGACGAGCTGCCCGACGGCGGGCTGCGGATCACCCTGCGCACCCCGGACCCGGCCTCGCTGAAGCGGCTGGCGCTCCGGCTCGGCAGCGACGGCCGGATCGTCTCCCCGGACGGTCTCGCCGACAGCGCCCGGGCGGCCGCGACCGCCGCGCTCGCCGCGTACGAGGGCGTGTGAGCGGTTCCCGTACGCGGCCGGTGCCACGTTCCGCGGCGGTCACCGGCCACCGGTCGTCGGGGCGGAGGGGGCGGGCGCGGCGGGGAGCGCCGCCGTGGTGGAACGAGTCGTCGAGGCAGAGTCGTCGAGGCAGAGAGAGTTGAGGGAAATGTCCGTCATGTCCGAACTGTCGGCATCGGTGGCCCCGGTCCTCTTCAAGGCCGCCTGCCCCGACTGCCGCTGCCGCTTCGAGCTCGCCGCCGGCGCCCTGCGGCTGGCCATCGGGGCCAGCCGCCGCACCACCTTCTACTCCTTCACCTGCCCCGAGTGCGGCAGCGCCGTCCGCAAGCCCGCCGGCGAACGCATCGTCGAACTCCTCACCGGCGGCGGCGTCCGCACCCTCCGCCTCCACACCACCGCCTGACCGGCCCGCCACGCCCCAAGGGCTAGGCTCGGCACATGTTCTGGCCCATGCTCGCGATCGCCCTCGGCTTCCTCGGCCTCGCCGTCCTCGGCGGCCTCGCCGTCAAGGTCTTCCTGGAGGTCCGGCGCCTCGGCCGCCAAGTGGAAGTCACCACACAGCGGATCCAGCGCGCCGCCGAGGAGCTGGAGACCGCCGCGACCGGACTGGCCCGAACCGGCCGCTCCCTGCCCTGAGTCACGCGTCCCGCGCCGCGTCGAAGCGGCCTGATCAGAGGCCCCCGGACGCAATCGCGAGTACGCACGGGCATTGCCCGACGTTTACTCCTGCGGGTTACGATCGCAGACAGCGCGGTGGCCGGACGCATGTCCGACCGGCCGGGCACGCACCCATGCCGCCTCGGTGAGAAGAGAGACCACAGCCATGTTCCGTCAGATCGGTCCCCTTGAGATCAGCCTCATCCTGCTGGTCGTCGTGCTCCTCTTCGGCGCCAAGAAGCTCCCGGAGATGGCCCGCTCCCTCGGCAAGTCGGCCCGCATCCTGAAGAGCGAGGCCAAGGCCATGAAGGCGGAGGGCCAGGAGACCGCCGCCGCTCCCGCGGAGGCGCCGGCCGATCAGGCCGCCCCCGCCGCCCAGCGCACCATCAAGGCCGCCCCCGGCGACGTCACCGGCGGCCGCCCCGTGACCGAGGCGTCGGACTCCACCCAGCGCTGACCCGGCCCGCGCCGGCCGCTGAACCGTTCGCCCCCGCACGTACGCCGCCCAGCGGCCTGCCCGCACGAGATGAGGACGTGGGTTGCCCAAGTCTGCCCGCATGAAGAAGGAGAAGGATCCCGAGGGGCGGATGCCTCTCGCAGATCACCTCCGTGAGCTGCGCAATCGCCTCGCGAAGGCGATGCTGGCGGTCGTCGTCGCCTCCGTGGTGGCCGCGTTCTTCAGCCAGCAGCTGATGGACCTTCTGTCGTCCCCCGTACCGAAGTGCCCCCCGGGCACGTCCGTGTCCGACAACACGGGCGGACGCTGCGTCATCATCGCCTACCAGACCATGCTCTCCCCGTTCACCTCCACGGTGAAGGTGGTCATGCTGGCCGGTCTCATCGCCTCCAGCCCGGTCTGGCTCTACCAGCTCTGGGCCTTCGTCGCGCCCGGCCTCCACAAGAGCGAGAAGAAGTACACCTACTGGTTCGCCGCCATCGCCGTCCCGCTCTTCGCGGCCGGCGCCTACACGGCGTTCCTCATCATGCCCGTCAGCGTGCGCGTCCTCATCAGCATCACGCCCGACGTCGCCTCGAACTTCCTCTCCCTCGACGACCTCCTGGACTTCACCACCAGGATGGTGCTCGTCTTCGGCCTCGCCTTCGAGCTCCCGCTGCTGCTGATCATGCTCAACCTCACCGGCGTGGTCACCGGCAAGCGGATGGCCGGCTGGTGGCGCGCCATGGTGATGTGCACCTTCGTCTTCGGCGCCGTCGCCACCCCCTCCACCGACCCGGTCGGCATGATCGCCCTCGCCGGACCGATCATCGTCCTGTACTTCCTCGCGGTCGGCTTCTCGATCCTCAACGACAAGCGGAGGGCCCGCTCCAACCCCGACGCCCAGCTCTCCGACGACGAGGCCTCGGTGCTCGACCACACCCCCGAGCCCGTCGGCGCCCTCGACCCCGTCCCCGCCGCCCGCGCCCTGCCCGAGCAGGCCGGCGGCGACACCGACGGAGCCCGCGCCCACCGCGCGGGCGGCTACGACGACATCACCTGACCCCGGCGACCGCCGCACCGGCGGTCACGGCGGCGGGCCGATCTTGTAGGGTCCCCCCAGACTCCGTCCGGGGGGACCCCGCCATGTCCAGCGACATCACGCTCTTCGTCAATCCCACCGCCGGCCGCGGCCGCGGCGCCCACGCCGCCCGGCCCGCCGCGGACGCCCTGCGCGCCGCCGGCCACTCCGTCCGCACCGTCCTCGGCCTCGACGCCGCCGACGCCCTGCGCCGCGCCCGCGAGGCCGTCGCCGACGGCACCGGCGCCCTCGTCGCCGTCGGCGGCGACGGCATGGTCTCCCTCGCCCTCCAGGCCGTCGCCGGCACCACCACCCCGCTCGGCGTCGTCGCCGTCGGCACCGGCAACGACTTCGCCCGCTCCCTCGGCCTGCCGGTCCGGGCCCCGGCCGCCGCAGCCCGCCTCACCGCCGCCCTGCTGCGCGACGGCGCCGCCCGCACCGCCGACCTCGGGCGCGTCGCCACCCCGGCCGGACCCCGCTGGTACGGCACCGTCCTCGCCTCCGGCTTCGACTCCCGCGTCAACGACCGCGGCAACCGGATGCGGCTCCCCGCCGGCCGCTTCAAGTACGACCTCGCGATCCTCGCCGAACTCGCCGCCTTCCGCGCCGTCCCCTACCGGCTCGTCCTCGACGGGCTGACCGTCGAGACCGACGCCACCCTCGTCGCCGTCGGCAACGGCACCTCCTACGGCGGCGGCATGCGGATCTGCGCCGGCGCCCGCACCGACGACGGCCTCCTCGACGTCACCGTCGTCGGCGCCGTCGGCCGCGCCACCCTCCTCAAGGTCTTCCCCCGCGTCTACCGGGGCACCCACCTCGACCACCCCGCCGTCACCACGTACCGCGTCCGCTCGGTCACCCTCGACGCCCCCGCCACCACCGGCTACGCGGACGGCGAGCCGCTCGGACCGCTGCCGCTGACCGCCGAGTGCGTTCCCGGGGCCCTCCGGGTCCTGGCCCCCGCCCCGGAGCCGTCCCCTTCGTAAAGATCGCGTCACTGTCGGAGGGGGCGGGTAGGCTCGAAGACAAGATGACAGAGGACCTCACTCCCGCCGAGGCGTACGCGGCCGCACGCGCGCGCAACGCAGATCAGGCCACCGCGCTGGCCCCCTTCCGAGAGATGTACGAGTTCGGTCTGGACCCCTTCCAGATCGAGGCGTGCCAGGCTCTCGAAGCGGGCAAGGGCGTGCTCGTCGCCGCCCCCACGGGCTCCGGCAAGACCATCGTCGGCGAGTTCGCCGTCCACCTCGCCCTCACCCAGGGCCGCAAGTGCTTCTACACGACGCCCATCAAGGCGCTGTCGAACCAGAAGTACGCCGACCTCGTCAAGCGATACGGCCCCGACAAGGTCGGCCTGCTCACCGGCGACAACAGCGTCAACGGCGACGCCCCGATCGTCGTCATGACCACCGAAGTCCTCCGCAACATGCTCTACGCGGGATCGCAGGCCCTCTCCGGCCTCGGCTACGTGGTCATGGACGAGGTCCACTACCTCTCCGACCGCTTCCGCGGCGCCGTCTGGGAGGAAGTGATCATCCACCTCCCCGAGTCGGTCACCCTGGTCTCCCTCTCCGCCACCGTGTCCAACGCCGAGGAGTTCGGCGACTGGCTCGACACGGTCCGCGGCGACACCGAGGTCATCGTCTCCGAGAGCCGGCCCGTGCCCCTCTGGCAGCACGTCCTCGCCGGCCGCCGGATGTACGACCTCTTCGAGGAGGAGACCGACCACGGCGGCCGCGGCGCCTCCCGCCGCGAGGTCAACCCCGACCTCCTCCGCCTCGCCCGCACCGAGAACCAGCGGACGTACAACCCCCGCGACCGGCGCCGCGGCAAGATGGTCCGCGAGGCCGACCGCGAGCGCGAGCGCCGCCAGCGCTCCCGCATCTGGACCCCCGGCCGCCCCGAGGTCATCGAGCGGCTCGACAACGAGGGCCTCCTCCCCGCCATCACCTTCATCTTCAGCCGCGCCGGCTGCGAGGCCGCCGTCCAGCAGTGCCTCTACGCCGGCCTCCGGCTCAACGACGACGAGGGCCGCCGGCGCGTCCGCGAGATCGTCGAGGCCCGCACCGCCGCCATCCCCGACGAGGACCTCCACGTCCTCGGCTACTACGAGTGGCTGGAGGCGCTGGAGCGCGGCATCGCCGCCCACCACGCCGGCATGCTCCCCACCTTCAAGGAGGTCGTGGAGGAGCTCTTCGTCCGCGGCCTCGTCAAGGCCGTCTTCGCCACCGAGACGCTCGCCCTCGGCATCAACATGCCGGCCCGGTCGGTCGTCCTGGAGAAGCTCGTCAAGTGGAACGGCGAGCAGCACGCCGACATCACCCCCGGCGAGTACACCCAGCTCACCGGACGCGCCGGCCGCCGCGGCATCGACGTCGAGGGCCACGCCGTCGTCCTCTGGCAGCGCGGCCTGGACCCGGACCACCTCGCCGGCCTCGCCGGCACCCGCACCTACCCGCTGCGCTCCAGCTTCCGCCCCTCGTACAACATGGCGGTCAACCTGGTCGAGCAGTTCGGCCGGCACCGCTCCCGCGAACTCCTGGAGACCTCCTTCGCGCAGTTCCAGGCGGACCGCTCCGTCGTGGGCATCTCCCGCCAGGTCCAGCGGAACGAGGAGGGGCTGGCGGGCTACCGCGAGGGCATGACCTGCCACCTCGGGGACTTCGAGGAGTACGCGCTGCTCCGCCGCGACCTCAAGGACCGCGAGACGGAGCTGGCCAAGCAGGGCGCCGCCCAGCGGCGCGCCCAGGCCGCGGCCTCCCTGGAGAAGCTGAAGCCCGGCGACGTCATCCACGTGCCCACCGGCAAGTTCGCCGGACTCGCGCTCGTCCTCGACCCCGGCATCCCGGCCGGCCGCACCAACGGCCACCGCGGCTTCGAGCACCACGACGGGCCCCGGCCCCTCGTCCTCACCGCCGAGCGTCAGGTCAAGCGGCTCGCCTCCATCGACTTCCCCGTCCCGGTGGAGGCCCTGGAGCGCATGCGCATCCCCAAGACCTTCAACCCCCGCTCCCCGCAGTCCCGCCGCGACCTCGCCTCCGCGCTGCGCTCCAAGGCCGGGCACATCAACCCCGAGCGGCAGCGCAGGCAGCGCTCCGGCGCCGCCGACGACCGCGAGATCGCCCGCCTGCGCACGGCCATCCGCGCCCATCCCTGCCACGGCTGCGACGAGCGCGAGGACCACGCCCGCTGGGCCGAGCGCTACCACCGCCTCCAGCGCGACACCAAGCAGCTGGAGCGGCGCATCGAGGGCCGGACGAACACCATCGCCCGCACCTTCGACCGGATCGTCGCGCTCCTCACCGAACTCGACTACCTCCGCGGCGACGACGTCACCGACAACGGCAAGCGGCTCGCCCGGCTCTACGGCGAGCTCGACCTCCTCGCCAGCGAATGCCTCCGCGAGGGCGTCTGGGAGGGGCTCGCCCCCGCCGAACTCGCCGCCTGCGTCTCCGCCCTCGTCTACGAGGCCCGACAGGCCGACGACGCCGTGGCCCCGAAGGTGCCCGGCGGCGCGGCCAAGGCGGCGCTCGCCGAGATGGTCCACATCTGGGGCAGGCTCGACGCCCTGGAGGAGGAGTTCAAGATCAACCAGGCGGAGGGCGTCGGCCAGCGCGAGCCGGACCTCGGCTTCGCCTGGGCCGCCTACCAGTGGGCCTCGGACAAGAGCCTCGACGAGGTGCTGCGCGAGGCCGAGATGCCCGCCGGTGACTTCGTCCGCTGGTGCAAGCAGGTCATCGACGTCCTCGGACAGATCGCCGCCGCGGCGCCGAAGGAGAACAGCACCGTCGCGAAGAACGCGCGCAAGGCCGTGGACGCGCTCCTGCGGGGCGTGGTGGCGTACAGCTCGGTGGGCTGACGTACCGTCAAGTCGATCCGGGAAGGCCCGTGGTGGGGGACACCACGGGCCTTTTCCCTCGAACGTGTCAGACGGTGCGTCGCCCCCGCCGGGTTGTCCACAGGTGGTCGTCCACAGGGGTGGCGCGGTGCCGGAGCCTTCCGCTTGCATGGACTCGCACACAGGGAAAGCGAGTTGGGGGAGGGGACGTCCGTGACCACGCACGCCGGCGCCGAGGCGGGGAGCGCCATCACCATCACCGAGGGGCCGCGCGGAGTGCCGCTCCTCGGCAACCTCCCGGCCTTCGGGAAGGACCCCCTCGCCTTCTTCGAGCGGCTGCGGGAGCGGGGCGACGTCGTCCGCTGGCGCTTCGGCCCCAGCCCCGCCCTCTTCATCGCCCACCCGGAGAACATCGGGGAACTGCTCACCGAGGTCGAGAACACCTTCGACCAGCCCGACCTGGGCATCGCCATCCGCACCCTGCTCGGCAACGGCGTGGTCGTCGCCAAGGGCCGCGACTGGCGCCGCAAGCGCTCCCTGGTCCAGCCGTCCGTCCGCCCCAAGCAGGTCCGCTCCTACGCGGCCACCATGGCCGAGTGCGCCGTCGCCCTGGCCGACAGCTGGTGCGACGGCCGGCGGATCGACATCAAGAAGGAGATGGCGGCCCTCACCCAGCTCATCGCCGTCCGCACCATCTTCGGCGCGGACACGGCGGCCGACGCCGAGGCGATCGGCCGGGCGATGGACGTCGCCCAACAGGAGATCGGCGCGGAGCTCAGCGGCATCGGCGCCCTCCTGCCCGACTGGGTCCCGACGCCTGGACGGGCCCGCATCAAACGGGCCACCGCCGTCATCGACGCCGAGGTGGCCCGCGTCGTCTCCCGCCACCGCGACGGCGGCGAGGACCGCCCCGACCTCCTCAGCCGGCTCCTCACCGCCCGGGACGAGACCGGCGCCCACCTCTCCGACCGCGAGATCCGGGACGAGACGGTCACCCTCTACATCGGCGGCCACGAGACCACCAGCTCCACCCTCGTCTGGGCCTGGTACCTCCTCTCCCGCAACGAGAAGGTCCGCCGGACGCTGACCGAGGAACTCGACCGGGTCCTCGCCGACCACGAGCCCGGCTACGACGACTACGCCTCGCTCACTTACACCCAGGCCGTCGTCAAGGAGACCCTCCGCCTCTACCCGACGATCTGGCTCCTCACCGGCATCGCCAAGGAGGGCGCCACTCTCGGCGGGACGCCCATACCGCCCGGCACCCGCGTCTGGTCCAGCCAGTGGGCCACCCACCGCGACCCGCGCTGGTACGGCGACGCCGACGCCTTCCGCCCCGAGCGCTGGCTCGCCGACGACGAGGCCGGGCCGGCGGAGAAGATCCCCGAATACGCCTGGTACCCCTTCGGCGGCGGCCCCCGCGTCTGCCTCGGCACCCGCTTCGCCCTCGTCGAAGCGGTCCTCGTCCTCGCCGTCCTCGCCCGCCGCTACGACCTGGACGTGGAGCCCGAGGAGATACGCCCCGTCCCGAGCCTCACCCTCCAGCCGGACCGCGAGGTACGGGCGCGGGTGCGGGCGCGCGGGAGCGAGAGCCGGTCATGACGGTGTGACCGCGCCGCCGGAGTCAAGAGGCGGGCACGGAGGTCAGGGCGCGTGCCGGCGCCCGGAGGTCGTCCGCGCGCAAAACCCGGTCGCCGAAGCCGGGGAGGGGGACGTGCAGCGCAGACGTCCAGCGGTCGGGGATGGCCCCCGCGCCGTGGACGGCACCGGCCGGCATGCCGGTGACAGCAGCCACCGTGTCGGTGTCCCCGCCGAGATCGACGGCGGCCGCCAGGGCCTCCTCGAAGGAGGCGGTGGTGCGCAGCGCCCACACCGCGGAGCCGAGGCAGGGCCACACCGCGCCGTTGAACTCCGTGGCGTCCTCAGGTCGCCAGCCCGGGTCCAGCACGGTGGCCCAGCGTTCCCGATGATCAGGGGCCACCTCCGCGAGGGCGTCCGGCAGGGCGGCCAGTGGGTCCTCGCCGAGCAGGGCGACGCGGACCAGCTCGTGCAGGAGCGCCGTGCCCTCCCACGCAGCCCGGTCCCCGTGGGTGAGGGCGGCGAGCCGGCGGCCGGCGTCCATCGTGGCCGCCCGGCCCGCGGTGGCGAAGTGGACGGCGGACGTGGAGGCCCGCATCAGCGAACCGTTGCCGGCGCCTCGTCCCTCCACCTGGAAGTCCAGGGCGGCCGCCATGTCCCACGGGTCGCCGCCCCGCAGCACCCGCTCCGTCAGTAGCCCGATGTCCTTGGGCTCGGCCGCCGCCCAGCGACGGAAGCGGTCGAACACGTCGGGGAGGTCGAGACCGCCCCGTTCGAGCAGCGACTCCCCGACGAGCACCGCCATCTGTGTGTCGTCGGTGGCCTCGCCCGGATCCCAGCCGCCGCCCCCGCACAACTCCCCGCCACCCTCGGGGAATCGGGCGCGGAACGCACCGGGAAGGCCGAACTCGAAGGGTGCGCCCAGGGAGTCGCCGACGGCCGAGCCGAGGACGGCGCCCGTGGCGCGGTCGGGGGAGGTCATGGCGTCAGGGTAGGGGCCGGGGTGGGGCGGGGTGGGGTGGCCAGAGGCAGGCTGCGGTGGTCGCGGGTCAGGGGTGGGTGGGGGAGGGGGCGGAGGGGGAAGGGGAGGGGGAGGGCCCCTTGAGGGAGAGGAAGGTGGCGAGTGCGGTGGTGGTGAGGAGGAGGGCTGCCGTGGTGAGGGTGGCGGTGTCGGGGTGGAGGAGGGGTTGGCCCCGGAGGGCCTGCCAGGTGAGGAGGGCGAAGGCGGCGGCGTAGGCGGACGCGGCGGTGAGGGTCAGGCGGAGGCGGACCCGGGGGTCGGCGAGGCGGGGGAAGCGGGGGGCCAGGGCGGTCAGGGCGAGGAGGAGCAGGGGGAGGAGCTGGAGGGCGTGCATGCCGAAGAAGTGGGCGACGCGCAGGTCGCCGCCGGTGGACGCCCAGCCGGTGACGGGGAGGGAGGGGCCGCCGTCGGGGACGCCGACGCTGTGGGCGCCGACGACGGGCGGGTCGGTGGCGGCCAGTTGGTCGGGGGTGGGCTGGACCATCAGGAAGCCGACGGCGGCGCCCGCGAGGGCGATGAGGGAGGAGAGGCGGACCGCCCAGGCGGTGGCGCGGTCCAGGAAGCGGGCGCGCAGCAGGAGGACGGCGATGGCGAGGGCGCCCAGCCAGAGGACGACCACCGTGAGGCCCATGGCCTGGAAGACGGCGGCGTCGAAAGGAGTCTCCTGGTTGAAGTGGCTCTGCCTGCCGCGGATCACCTGGAGGGTGATCAGCGCCATCTCCAGGGCGCTGGCGGCCGTGACGACGGTGCCGGCCCACCAGCCGAGCCGCCGGCCGCGCGGGAGGAGGCTCAGCATCCAGGCGAGTGAGAGCGCGTAGACGACGAACGAGACCGCGAACTTGAAGGGCTTCGCCCAGATGGGGGCGCCGACGAGGGTCCGGTCGTCCCAGAGGATCCCGCCGGCGCTGATCACCGCGAAGACGGCCATCGCCGCGGCGAACCAGAGGAGGGGCCGGTGCAGACGGCCGCTCGGGGGCGGGGAGGTGGAGTCGGAGGTGGGGCCGGGCGTGGGTGTGCGCGTGGGCATACGGATCCCCCCGTGATTGATATGGATAGTGGCGCTTGCCGCTATCTGATAGTGCCACTATCTATGATGGGGAGGTGTCCGGCAAGGCCGGGAGTGCCAGGGAAAGGTGAACGCGCGGTGCGCATCGGTGAGTTGAGCCGCAGGACCGGGGTCTCGGTGCCCACGATCAAGTTCTACGTGCGGGAGGGACTGCTCCCGGCCGGCCGGCTGACGAGTCCGAACCAGGCCGCGTACGACGAGACGCACGTGCGGCGGCTGCGCCTGATCCGCGCCCTGATGGACGTCGGCGGGCTGTCCGTGGCGGCCGTGGGCGAGGTGATCGCCGCCGTCGACGACCCCGAGAGGCCGGTGCACGCGCTGCTCGGAGAGGCGGCCGAACGCATGGTGCCCCGCTACGGCGGCGAGCCCGCCGGGGGTGACGACGAGGACGGCGAGGAGGGCGGGGGGCTGGTCGAGGCACGCGAGCGGGTCGGCGCGCTGATCCGCGAGCGGGAGTGGCGCTGCTTCCCGGGCAGCCCGGCGGCCGAGGCGCTGGCCGTCGCGCTCGCCGCGCTCGGATCCGTCGGCCACGAGCGGTTCGCCGAGGTCCTCGACGACTACGCGGACGCGGCGGAGCGGGTCGCCCGGGCCGACCTGGAGTACGTGGCGCACCACGTGGCCCGTGAGGAGCTCGTCGAGAGCGTCGCCGTCGGCACGGTGCTCGGTGACGCGCTCTTCTCCGCGCTCCGCCGTCTCGCCCAGATCGACGCCTCGGCCCGCCTCTTCGGCGGCAAGGGGGAGGAAGGGGAGAGGGGGGAGCAGGGGGAGGGGTAGTCGAGGGGCGGACGGGGGGGGGGGGGGGGGGGGGGGGGCGCCCCCCCCCCCCCCCCCACCCCTCCTTGTGCATCTCTGTCGGTCGGTGGTGACTGACAGTCAATTGCCTGTCCCTCGGCTGCCCGTCGGCTGCCCGTCGGTCAGGCGGCCTGCGGGGGCTCCTGCTCCTGCTCGACCTGCTCGTTCCACTCGCGCTTGATCGCGCGCCACGCCTCGTCCGTCTTGCCCAGGCGCCAGTAGCCCGAGATGGACAGGCGCTCCCGCGCCACCTGGCGCTCCACGCGCAGGTGGCGGCGGAGCTCCTTCACGAAGCCCGCCTCGCCGTGGACGAAGGCGTGCACGTCGCCCGCCGGGAAGTCCAGTGCGCGCACGGCCTCGACCAGGGCCTCGCCGGCCGGGCGGCCGGCGCGGTGCAGCCAGGTCACCTCGATGCCCGCCTCGGTCGCGAACTTCTGCTCGTCGGCCGCGTCCTCGACCTCGACGAAGGCGTGCACGAGCGCGCCCGCGGGCAGCCGCTCCAGGGCCACCCCGATCGCCGGCAGCGCGCTCTCGTCGCCGGCGAGGAGGTGCCAGTCCGCCGCCGGGTCCGGGGCGTAGCCGCCGCCGGGGCCGAGGAACCGCACCGTCTCGCCGACCCGGGCGCGGGCCGCCCAGGGGCCGGCCAGGCCCTCGTCGCCGTGGACCACGAAGTCCAGGGTCAGCTCGCGGTGGACCGGGTCCCAGGCGCGCACCGTGTACGTGCGGGTGGTCGGCCACTGCTCGCGCGGGTACTCGGCCCGGATGCGCTCCATGTCGAAGGGCTCGGGGTAGGTCACGCCCTCGGGGGCGAAGAGCAGCTTCACGTAGTGGTCGGTGAACTCGCCGACGGCGAAGCCGTCCAGCCCGGGGCCGCCGAGGACGACCCGCACCATGTGCGGGGTGATCCGCTCGGTGCGCACGACGAGCGCTTCGGTGGCCCTGGGGGCCTTGCGGGCCGGCTGCTCTGCCACGGCGGACTCTCCTGACTGCCTGGGGGTGATGCGATGAGGCACACCAGCGCCTCGGCCTGCCCGGGGCCCGGGCACGGCTGTGGCTTAGGTATGCCTAAGTTAGCATCCCCGGGCGGGGCGCGTCAGTCGGTGCCCGGGGCGGTCACGCCCCGGCGCGGCCGCCCGCGAGCACCGGCAGCAGACGGCCCACCGCCCCGCCGAGGCCCCAGCGGGCCGCCAGCGCGTCCAGCGCCGCCGGGTCGCGGGGGGCGGCCGGGAGCGCCGGGTCGAAGTCGGGGAGCGGTACGTCCCGCGCGACCCGGACCACCGTCGGCGCCACGTCCAGGTAGTCCGCGGCCTCCACGATCCCGCGCCGCTTGGCCGGGGTCAGCCGGGAGGTGGCGTCCCCGGCGGCCGCCCGGACGCCGGCCAGGTCGCCGTACTCGGTGATCAGCTGCGCGGCGGTCTTCTCGCCGATGCCCTTCACGCCGGGCAGGCCGTCGCTGGCGTCGCCGCGGAGGGCGGCGAAGTCGGCGTACTGGCCGGGGCGCACTCCGTACTTCGTACGGATCAGCTCGTCGTCCACGAGGTCGCAGTCGCCGACGCCCTTGCGCGGGTAGAGCACCCGGACCGCCCGCTCGTCGTCGACCAGCTGGAAGAGGTCCCGGTCGCCGGTGACGATGTCCACCGGGCCCTTCGCCCGCTCCGTCAGCGTGCCGATCACGTCGTCCGCCTCGTACCCCGCCGCCCCGATCCGGGCGATGCCGAGCGCCGCGAGGACGTCCTCGATCACCGGCACCTGCGGGGAGAGCGTGTCCGGGATCTCCTCCTCGTCCGGTCCGGTCTCCGTCTCGGCGGCCACCCGGTGCGCCTTGTAGGAGGGGATCAGGTCCACCCGCCACTGCGGCCGCCAGTCGGCGTCCCAGCAGGCCACGAGGTCGTCCGGCCGGTGGTCGTGGACCAGCCTGCCGATGAAGTCGAGCAGTCCGCGCACGGCGTTCACCGGTGTGCCGTCCGGGGCCCGGACCGAGTCCGGCACGCCGAAGTACGCGCGGAAGTAGAGGCTGGCGGTGTCCAGGAGCATCAGGCGTCGCGTCACCCCCCCGATCATGCCGCACCCCACCGACAGCGCCGGGCCCGGCGTCCCCGGCACCTCCCGGAAGCCCGTCGGCGGCGCGGCCGCCGGCGCCCCCGGGAACCCGCCGTCATGCCCTGCCCGTGACCCCCGTCACCTTCGCGTTTGCCCTCGGGGGGCCGGGGCAGGCGCGTGCCCGGAGCGGACCCGGTAAGGGGCCACGAGCAGTGGGCCCCGTACGCGACGGGTGACGCGGGCAGACTCCGCCCCGCTCCAACGGCCCGGCTGCGGGGGTGGCGGGCCGTTTTCCCTGCTACCCGTGAGGTGAATGTGTCCAGGCTCCAGGCCGACCACCTGTTCAAGGTGTTCGCCAGACGCCCCGCCGACGAGACCGCGGCCGTCCGCGCCCTCGTGAACGGCGCCGAACGCGACGACCTGCGCGACGACGGCGTCACCGCCGCCGTCGTCGACGCCTCGTTCGTGGTCGAACCGGGCCAGATCTTCGTGGTCATGGGCCTCTCGGGTTCCGGCAAGTCCACCCTGCTGCGCATGCTCAACGGCCTGCTCGAACCGACCGCGGGCCGCGTGCTCTACGACGGCGACGACCTCACCGCGCTCTCCCCCCGCGCGCTGCGCGAGGTCCGTTCCCGCCGGATCAGCATGGTCTTCCAGCACTTCGCGCTCTTCCCGCACCGCACCGTCCTGGAGAACGCCGGCTACGGCCTGGAGGTCCAGGGCGTCCCGCGCGCCGAGAGCGAGAAGCGCGCCGCCGAGGCGCTGGAGCTGTGCGGCCTGGCCGGCTGGGAGAAGTCCTGGCCGGACGAGCTCTCCGGCGGCATGCAGCAGCGCGTGGGCCTCGCCCGGGCGCTCGCCACCGACGCCGACCTGCTGCTCATGGACGAGTCCTTCAGCGCCCTCGACCCGCTGATCCGCCGCGACATGCAGGACCAGCTCCTGGTGCTCCAGAAGAAGCTGAAGAAGACCATCGTCTTCATCACCCACGACCTCAACGAGGCCATGCGCATCGGCGACCGCGTCGCCGTCATGCGCGGCGGCCGGATCGTGCAGCTCGGCTCGGCCGAGGACATCCTGGTGCGGCCCGCCGACGACTACGTGGCCTCCTTCATCCAGGACGTCGACCGCTCCCGCGTGCTCACCGCCTCCGCCGTGATGACCGCGTCCGACGGCCCCGCCGACCCGGACGCCCCGGTCGCGGGCCCCGACACGCTCCTCGCCGACCTGTGCGCCCTCGCGGCCGCGGGCCCGCACCCGGTGACCGTCCGGGACGCCGGCGGCTCCACCCTCGGAGTCGTACAGAAGGAGAAGCTGCTCGCCGTGATGGGCGGGCTCGCGGCCGAGGAGGTGACCGTCCGTGCCTGAGATTCCCCTCGGTTCCTGGGTCGACGGCTCCGTCGACTGGCTCCAGGAGCGGTTCTCCTGGCTGTTCGACGCCATCAGCACCGGCATCACCGGCCTCTACGACGGCATCGACGCCGTCCTGTCGGCGCCGCAGCCGCTGCTCTTCGCCGGCATCCTCGCCGTGATCGCCTGGTGGCTGCGCGGTCTCGCCGCCGGTGCGCTCTCCTTCGCCGGGCTCGCGCTCGTCGACTCCGTCCGGCTGTGGGACGAGGCGATGGCGACGCTCTCGCTGGTCCTCGTCGCCACCCTCGTCACCCTGGTGATCGCCGTCCCGCTCGGCATCTGGGCGGCCCGGTCGAAGACGGTCAGCGCCGTGCTGCGGCCGGTCCTCGACTTCATGCAGACCATGCCGGCCATGGTCTACCTCATCCCCGGCATCATCTTCTTCGGCGTCGGCGTCGTCCCCGGCATCATCGCCACCATCGTCTTCGCGCTGCCGCCCGGCGTGCGCATGACCGAGCTGGGCATCCGCCAGGTCGACGCCGAACTCGTCGAGGCGGCCGAGGCGTTCGGCACCACGCCGCGCGACACCCTGCTGCGCGTGCAGCTGCCGCTCGCCGTGCCGACGATCATGGCCGGCGTCAACCAGGTCATCATGCTCGGCCTCTCCATGGTCGTCATCGCCGGCATGGTCGGCGGCGGCGGACTCGGCGGCGCCGTGTACAAGGCCATCGGCAACGTCGACATCGGCCTCGGCTTCGAGGCGGGCGTCTCCATCGTCGTCCTCGCCATGTACCTCGACCGGATGACCGGCGCGCTCGGCCGCCAGGTCTCCCCGCTCGGCCGCCGCGCCCTCGCGAAGGCCCGCGCCGCCACCGCCCGCCGCCGCACCGCGCAGCTGTGGGCGCACCGCCCGCAGCCCGTCACCGCGCTCGTCGGCATCGTCGTCCTCGCGCTCGTCGCGGGCGGCTCCGGCTTCCTCGGCGGCTCCGGCGCCACCTCGACCGCCGCCGCCGGCACGGGCGCCGGACACGGCAGGAAGATCAGCATCGGCTACATCCCCTGGGACGAGGGCATCGCCTCCACCTACCTGTGGAAGGAGCTCCTGGAGCGCCGCGGGTACGAGGTGGAGACCAAGCAGCTGGAGGCCGGCGCGCTCTACACCGGCCTGGCCGGCGGGCAGCTCGACTTCCAGACCGACGCCTGGCTGCCCGTCACCCACGCCTCGTACCTGGAGAAGTACGGCAACAAGCTGGAGGACCTCGGCTCCTGGTACGGCCCGACCTCCCTGGAGCTGTCCGTCCCCTCCTACGTGAAGGACGTGAAGTCCCTCGCCGACCTCAAGGGCAAGGGCGACCGCTTCAAGGGCCGGATCGTCGGCATCGAGCCCAGCGCCGGGATGATGGGCATCCTCAAGGACAAGGTCCTGAAGGAGTACGGCCTGGAGGGCGAGTACGAGGTCGTCGACGGCTCCACGCCCGGCATGCTCGCCGAACTGAAGCGCGCGTACGACCGCCGGGAGCCGGTCGTCGTCACCCTCTGGTCGCCGCACTGGGCCTACTCCGCCCACGCCCTGACGAAGCTCGCCGACCCGAAGGGCGTGTGGGGCGAGGGCGACGGCGTCCACACCCTGGCCCGCAAGGGCTTCGGCGAGGACAACCCCGAGGTCAGCGCCTGGCTGAAGGACTTCGAGCTCACCGAGAAGCAGCTCACCGGTCTGGAGGCGGAGATCCAGGAGACCGGCAAGGGCAAGGAGCAGCAGGCCGTCCGGACCTGGCTCGACGCCCAGCCCGGCCTCGCGGAGCGGCTCGCCCCGCAGTGACGCGGACCGCTCACCCGTAGGCAGGGGGCGGTCGCCGGACGTGACCGGCGGCCGCCCCTCTTCCGTGTGTTCCCGGGCTCCTTCCGATCACCTTTCCGCCACGACGCGAAACCCCGGCCCAAAGCTGCGTAAGGTGCAGGTAACCGGCCGGTACGCGACGAGGCAGCCAGCAGAGGGAGGGAGCCGCCATGGACGAGAAGGAAGCACCCCGCGTGGGCGCGGCCGTCAAGAGGCGCCGCCGGGCCCTCCAGCTCACCCTGGCCGTCGTCGCCTCCCGCAGCGGCCTCTCGGTGCCCTTCCTCAGCCAGATCGAGAACGAGCGCGCCCGTCCCAGCCGCCGCTCCCTCGAACTGGTCGCCGAGGCCCTCCAGACCTCCGCCGCCGAACTCCTCGCCGCCGCCGAGGCCGCCCGCACCGTCGACGTCGTCCGCGCCGACGAGGGCACCGCCGCGCTGCCCGACGGGATGCGGCGGCTGGTGCGCGCCCGGCACCAGCTGCACGCCCTGGAGTTCACCGGCGAGCAGGACGCGGGCCGCGAGTTCCAGCACCGCAACGACGAGCTGCTGTACGTCGCCGACGGCGCCGTCGAGGTCGAGACCGAGGGCCGCGCCCACCGGCTCGGCCGGGGCGACACCCTGTACCTCTCCGGCGGCGTCCGGCACCGCTGGCGCGCCACCGAGCCGGGCACCCGGCTCCTGGTCGTCGCCGTCGCCGAGCACGTCGAGGTCGAGGAGGAGTAGGCCGGTGCGCGCGAGCGGAGGAACCGGGCCGTGATCCGGGTGGAGGGCCGGGCCCCGCGCGTGGTCTCCCTGGTGCCCTCCCTCACCGAGGCCGTCGCCGTCACCGCGCCGGGGCTGCTCGTCGGCGTCACCGACTGGTGCGTCCGTCCCGCCGGCCTCGACGCCGCCCGGATCGGCGGCACCAAGAACCCCGACGTGCCCGCCGTCCTCGCGCTGCGCCCCGACCTCGTCCTCGCCAACGAGGAGGAGAACCGCGCCCCCGACCTGGACGCCCTGCGCGCCGGCGGCGCCGAGGTCCTGGTCACCGAGATCCGCACCCTCGACCAGGGCCTCGAGGCCCTCGGCGAGGTCCTCGCCGCCTGCGGGGCGCCCCGCAGGCCGCGCTGGCTGGCGGAGGCGGAAGAGGCCTGGGACGCCGTAGAACCCGTCGGGGACGGCGTCACCGCCGTCGTGCCGATCTGGCGGCGGCCCTGGATGGTGCTCGGCCGGGACACCTTCGCCGGCGACCTGCTCGCCCGCCTCGGCGTCCGCAACCTGTACGCGGACCACGAGGAGCGCTATCCGAAGGTGCCGCTCGCCGAGCTGACCGCGGCCGGCCCGCGCCTGGTGGTCCTCCCGGACGAGCCGTACCGCTTCACGGCGGACGACGGCCCCGAGGCGTTCCCCGGGGCCGCGGCCGCGCTCGTCGACGGGCGGATGCTCACCTGGTACGGGCCGTCGCTGACGCGGGCGCCGCGGGTGCTGGGGCGGGCCCTGCGAGCAGCGCTCCGCTGACCAGACCGCGCACGGTGTGGACCCCGGCCAGCAGCCAGGCCGTGGCCAGGAGGACGTACAGGGCGACGGCCAGCCAGCGGAAGGCGTCGAGTCCGGTGTGCCGGGCGAGCCCCTCGGCGCCGGTGACGCAGGTGCCGACCGGGAAGGTGAAGGCCCACCAGGTCATCGCGAAGCCCATGCCCGCGCGCCGGGCCCGCACCACCATCGCCCCGGCCAGCGCCAGCCACAGCAGCGCGAAGCCCGTGACGGGCACGCCGTACAGGACGGCGAAGGCGGCGAAGCCGTGCGCGTACGGATCGGGCAGCACGCCGGCGGCGGAGTCGGCGAAGACGCCGGCGGCGGTGGTCGACTGGCCGAGCGGGCCCAGGACGAGGAAGAGCGTCGGGGTCAGCGCGAGCGGCAGCGGCCCGGTGACGACCAGCCGGCCGAAGACCAGCGGCAGCATCACCAGGGTGGCCAGCAGGCTGATCCCGAACATCGCGTAGCAGGCGAGGAGGAGGGTCTGCCGGGCCTGTCCCTCCGGCAGGTGGGGGACGAGCAGGGGGCCGAGCGCGGCGGAGACCATGGGCGCGACGACGGGCAGCAGCCAGACCGGGGAGGCGTGCTCGATGCGGTGCCGGACCACCATCAGGTAGGGCACGGCGACGGCCGCCACGAGGCCCACGGCGGTGCCCGCGGCGAACAGGACGGTGTCGAGGGCGACGGCGGCCGGAAGGCCGATCCAGTCCCGGCCGAGCGTCAGCGTGCCGCCGCCGACGGCGAGCAGCGCCATCGACAGACAGCCGTAGAAGGGCGCCATCGCAGGGTCGAGCAGATGGGCCCGGGCCTGGTCGCGGTGGCGGCTCCAGTGCGCGGCCCGGGCCGCGAGCAGGGTCAGCAGCATCGCGAGCGACAGCGCCCAGACGGCGGTGCAGAGGGTGCGGAGACCGGGCACGGCGACGGGCAGCGCGGCGCCCGCCGTGCCGACCACGGAGGTGCCCATCACGGAGGCGTACCAGTTCGGTCCGAGGTGACGGACCGAACGGGAGACGCGGACGCGGGGCGCGGTGGCGCCGAGGAGGGGGCCGGAGGGTGCGAGGCTTGCCATGGCTCCACCGTCGCCCCTGGTCACGGCCCCCACCAGGGATCATGGGGCTATGACGTCATAAGCTGGCCTTATGAGCAGGGAGCGGGACGACAGCGCGGGGGCGGCCGAGCGGGGCAGGGGGGCCGGGGGGACCGGTGAGGTCGGTGGGGCCGGCCGGACCGGGGGGACCGGTGGGGTTGGCAGGACCGGTGGGGCCGGTGGGGCCGGGGGGAGGCGGACGGCCGCGGGGGCGATCGCGGCGGCCGGCGGCGGTGTCACGCGTACGGGAACGGGCTCTGGCGCGGGTGCGGCCTCCGGTACGGGTACGGGTGCGGGTACGGCCTCCGGTTCCGTGACCGCGCACCTTTCGCACCGGGTGCCCGACCTCGGGGCCCTCGAACTGCTCCTCGCCGTCGCCCGGCACGGCAGCCTCGGCGCCGCCGCTCGCGAGGTGGGCATCACCCAGCCCGCGGCCAGCAGCCGGATCCGCTCCATGGAGCGGCAGCTCGGCGTGGCGCTCGTCGACCGCTCGCCGCGCGGCTCCCGGCTCACCGACGCGGGCGCGCTGGTCACCGACTGGGCGCGGCGGATCGTGGAGTCCGCGGAGGCGTTCGACGCGGGGGTGCAGGCGCTGCGCGGCCGGCGGGACTCGCGGCTGCGGGTCGTCGCGTCCATGACGATCGCGGAGTACCTGCTGCCGGGCTGGCTGATCGCGCTGCGCGCGGAGCGGCCGGACACCGCCGTGTCCCTCCAGGCGGGGAATTCGGCGGTGGTCGCGGAACGGCTCCTCGCGGGGGAGGCGGACCTGGGGTTCGTCGAGGGGCTGGCCGTGCCGGACGGGCTCGACGGCACGGTCGTCGCCCACGACCGGCTGGCCGTGGTCGTGGCGCCCGCGCACCCGTGGGCCCGCCGCCGGAAGCCGATCGACCCGGCCGAGCTGGCCGGGACCCCGCTGGTGCTGCGGGAGCACGGCTCGGGCACCCGGCAGGTCCTCGACGCCGCCCTCGCCGGGCACGGCGGGCTCGCCCGGCCGCTGCTCGAACTGGCCTCCACCACCGCGGTGAAGGCGGCGGCGGTCAGCGGCGCGGGCCCGGCGGTGCTCAGCGAACTGGCGATCGCCGAGGAGCTGTCCTCCCGCCGCCTCGTCGCCGTCCCGGTCGCCGGCGCGCACCTCAGCCGCGACCTCCGCGCCGTCTGGCCCACCGGCCACCGCCCCACCGGCCCGGCCCGCGACCTCCTCTCGCTGACCCGTGCCCGTCCGGGCGGCTGAGGGGCCGCCGGGTCCGCGCGCGGCGGAGGGGCCCTACAGCTCCGGCGCCCGGTGGGTGACGCGTCCGTCCACGGCCGTCAGGAGCACAGGGACGTCCGGGAGGTCCGCGGCGGGGGTGGCGAGGGGGTCGGCGGCCAGGACCGTCAGGTCGGCGCGGTGACCGAGGGCGAGGCGGCCGGAGACGCGCTCCTCGCCCGCCGCGTAGGCCGCGCCCGTCGTGAGGCCGCGCAGTGCCTCCAGCGCGGTCAGCGCCTGCTCGGGGCCGTGCGGCGGCTGGGTCAGGTCGCGGGCCGGGCGGCGGTGCACGGCGCCGGCCAGCACGCCCAGCGGCGGGAAGGGGGCGATCGGCCAGTCCGAGCCGAGCACCACGGTGGCCCCGGAGTCCACCAGGTCCCGGCAGCGCCAGGCGCGCCCGGCGCGCTCCTCGCCGAGCCGGCGGGACCAGTTGTCGGTGTGGTCGGCGCGGGTGAAGTCGCAGCAGTGGGTGGGCTGCATGGAGGCGATCACGCCCAGCTCGGCGAAGCGGCGCAGGGTGTCGTCCGGCACGGTCTCGATGTGCTCGACCCGGTGGCGCACCGCCGGGTCGCCGCCGGTCGCCCGCGCCTTCTCGACCGAGTCGAGGACGTGCCGGACCGCCGCGTCGCCGATGGCGTGGGTCGCCGTCGCCACCCCGGCCCGGTGCAGCGCCCCGATGATCTCCGTGTACGCCCCGGGCTCCGGCCAGAACGCGTGGGTGGACTCGCCGTGGCAGTCGGGCCGCTCCAGCCACGCCGTGCCGTTGTCGATCGTGCCGTCCATGAAGAGCTTCACTCCGGCGACCTGCCACAGGGCGCCGCCCCGGCCCTGGAGCGCGATCAGCTCGCGGACGCCGTCCGCGTCCGTGCCGGGCTGGCACCAGGGGGCCACGCGCAGCCGCAGCGGCAGCCGGCCGGCGGCGTCCAGCTCGGCGAAGAGGTCGAGGCTGTCGCCGTTGGCGTCCATGACGTGTCCGCCGGTCAGCCCGGACGCCGCCATGGCGTCGAGGGCCGACGCCAGCCGCTCCAGGCGTTCCGCGCGGGTGGGCTGCGGGGCGACCCGCTCGACCAGCTCGCAGGCGGCGTCCTCCTGGAGCAGCCCGGTGGGGCGTCCGTCGGCGTCGCAGACGATCTCGGCGGAGGCCTGGTCGAAGGTGCGGGGGCCGTCGATCCCGGCGAGTTCGAGGGCGCGGCGGGAGGCGAGCGCGGAGTGCGCGTCGAAGAGCAGCAGGAAGGCGGGCACCCCGTCGAGGACGGCGTCGAAGGGCGCGACGCCGACGGGCTCGTCGCCGAAGACGTTCGGGTCGAGGCCCCACGCGAAGAGCCACTCGCCCCGCCCGAGCCCGCGCACCTCGCGCGCCAGGGCCTCGCGTACGTCCCCGAGGTCTTCGCAGCGGGAGAGGTCGAGGCCGCCGGTCAGCTCGGCCCCGGTCACGGGGTGGACGTGCCCGTCGACGAGGCCGGGCGTGACGACGGCGCCCTTGAGGTCGACGACGGTCGTCGCGGCCCCGGCGAGCGCCCGCACCTCGCGGTCGTCGCCGAGCGCGGTGATCCGCCCCTCCCCGTCCACGGCGAGCGCGCTCGCCGCGAGGAAGCCCCCGGTGGCGGGATCGAGCAGACGTGCGGAGTGGAGGACGAGTCGGCTGGACACGGTGGAACTCCTTGCGGTGGTGGGACGAGAAGGGGGGTGCGGTACGTACCCGGAGCCTGCGACCGGGTACCGGGGGACCGGGTGATCGGGGGACCGGTGCTCCGGTGCTCCGGTGACCGGTTTGGTGGCCGGTGGCCCGGCGGTCGGTGCCCCGGTGGCCGGGTGCTCCGGCGACCGGTTTGGTGCTTCGGCGCCCGACGCTTTGGTGCCCGGCGCCCGGAGCTTTGGTGCCCGGCGCCCGGCGCCCGGAGCTTTGGTGCCCGGTGCCCGGTGCCCGGTGCCCGGTGCCCGGTGCCCGGTGCCCGAGCGGTCCGGCGGCCGGCGGCCGCTGCTTCCGTGCTCCGGCGGCCCCGTGCTCCGGTGGCCCGGGACCGCGCCGTTCGACTGAGAGGGGGGCCGCTCGGCCCGGTGAGCCGCCGGCCCGTCGCCGGACGGCCGCTGTCGGGGCCCGCCGCAATGCTTCCAGGGCCCCGGAGCGCCGGCGGTCACCGGTACCGCTGGCCACCGGCGCCGCCGACGGCCGGCACCCCTCGGCGGTCAGGCGCCGCCGGCCGACCGGCCCTGACGACCGACGACCGGCGCTGGCGACCGTCAGCCATCGGTGGCGACCGTCGGCAGACGGCGGCGGCCGTCAGCCGTCGGCGACCGCCGCCGTGGCCGCCGGCGCCGCCCCGGTCGAGGCCTCCGCCTCCGCCGCAGCCTGTGCCTCCGCCGCCGCGCGCGGCACCGCCGCCTCCGCCGCCTCCGTGGGGGAGAAGTCGAGCGGCAGGGTGCCGGTGGCGCCGGGGGCGTCCAGGGCGCCGTGCGGGAGGTCGAGGGCGCGTTCCGCGGTGCTGAGGGCCAGCCGGGTCACCGCCGGGGGGCGGTCGGTGCGGTCCGAGTTGGCGTGGGCGCCGAGGCCGTCGAGGACCACGAGGATCTGGATGGCCGCCGACCGCGCGTCCTCCGCGCGGAACTCGCCCCGGGCGACGCCGTCGAGGATCAGGGCCTCCAGCCGGTCGTCGGAGGCCAGCTCCATCCGCGTGACCACGTCCCGCAGAGCGGGCCGGTAGCGGCTCAGGTGCCGGGCGTTGATCCAGAGGCGGCTGATGTCGTCGTAGGCGTCGCCTGACGACAGCGCGAAGTACCGGGCCAGGTACTGCGCCGGGGTGCCGTCGGGGCGCTCCCGGGGCAGCAGCGCGTCCAGCTCGCCGAGGGCGGCGGCCGAGAACGCCTCGGCCACCAGGTCCTCGGCCGAGGGGAAGTAGTGGCTGATCAGACCGGGCCTGACCGTCAGCTCCTCGGCGACCCGCCGCAGGGTGACGCACTCCAGTCCCTCGGTGAGGGCGATCCGCGCGGCGGTCGCGACGATCTCCGCCCGCCGGGCCTCGGGTGATTTCCGGATTCGCTTGCGCTGGACGCTTGACGACATACCGGCGATGCTATTGAGTGTGCGACCAATAAGCAACCAGGTGGGCAATCACGCACCGGAGGGCCGCATGGCTTCCACGATCCCCGACCCGCGCCCCGGGACAGAGCGCGAGGGGACACCCCTGCCGGCCGGTGACCGGCCCGTCCGCATCGAGGCCCACGGCATCGACCACATCCCGGACGCCGAGCGCCACGGGCACCCCCGTGAACTCTTCTCCGTCTGGGCGGCGGCGAACGTCAACTACCTCAGCCTCGTCATCGGCGGCGCGCTGGTCCTCATGGGGCTCACCCTGGGGCAGGCGATCGGCGTCATCGTGGTCGGCAACCTCTTCTGGGCGCTCACCGGCGTGCTCGCCACCTCGGGCCCGGCGGCGGGCGCGCCCAGCGAGGTCGTCACCCGCGCCCTCTACGGCGTCCTCGGCAACCGCGTGAACAACGCGGTCGGCGGCTGGCTGGTCTCCGTCTGCTACTTCGCCCTCAACCTGGCCGCCGCCGCGACCGCCGCCTTCGCCCTCGTGGAGAAGGCCGGCATCCCGGCGAACACGGCGGTCAAGGCCCTGGTCGTGGTGGTCATCGCCGCCCTCACGCTGACCATCTCCGTCTACGGCCACGCCCTGATCGTCAAGCTCTACCTGCCGATCACGCTCGCCCTGAGCGCGGCCTTCGCCGTCGTCGCCGTCGCCGTCCTCCGCCACGCCGACCTCGCGTACGCCCCCGCCGAGCCGCTCTCCGGCGTCACGCTGTGGGCCGTGCTGATCGCGGGCACCACGATGATCGCCTCGGGCCCGCTCTCGTACACGACGAGCGCCGACTTCTCCCGCTACCTGCCCCGCGACAGCTCCCCGCGCGCGATCGCCCTGTGGACCGCGCTCGGCGCGTTCGTGCCGAGCGTCGTGGTCTGCTCGCTCGGCGCCCTCGCCGCCACCGCCGTCGACATGACGGACCCGCAGACGGCGCTCCAGGCCATCCTGCCGGGCTGGTTCGTGCCGGTGTTCCTGCTGGCCCTGGTCCTCGGCACCATCGCCATCAACGCCCTCACCGCCTACAGTGCGGGCCTCGCCCTCCAGGCCGTCGGCCTGCGCATCCGCCGCACCGTCAGCGTCCTCTTCGACGGGGCCGTGGCCGTCGCCCTCACCCTGTACGCGCTGCTGGTCTCCAACTTCCTGGACACCGTCAGCAACGCCCTCCAGGTGATCACGGTCCTCACCGGCCCGATGATGTGCGTCTACGCCACCGACATCGTGCTGCGCCGAAACCGCTACGACGCCGCCGCCCTCGCCGACGAGACCCCCGGCAGCCCGTTCTGGTACACCGGCGGCGTCAACCCGGCGGGCGCGGCGGCCCTGTTCGGCGGTCTCGCCGCCGGCGCCCTGTGCGTCGACAGCGTCTACACGGGACCGGTCGCCGCCGCCGTCGGCATGGACCTCTCGCTGCCCGTCGGCATGGCCGTCGCCACCGCCCTCTACGTGGTCCTCGGCCGCCGCGCGGTCGCCGCCACCACCTCCGCCGCCTGACCGCGGCCCCCGAACCGCGGGGCGGCCGGACCGCCCACCCCGGCCGCCCCGCGCACCCCGCTCACCGCCGTACGGCCGCCGCCTCCGCCGCGGCCCGGACCAGCCCCCGGACGACCCGGAAGTCCTCGTCCATCTCGGGGTGCCACTGCACCCCGAGGGCCCAGGCGGGCTCCGCCAGTTCCACCGCCTCCACGGTGCCGTCCTCCGCGTACGCCGAGGCCGCCAGCCCCGCGCCGAGGCGGTCCACGGCCTGGTGGTGGTAGGTCGGCACCTCGGCCCGCTCGGGGACGAGGGAGGCGTAGAGCGTCCCCGGCACCGGCTTCACCGGGTGCCGGCCCATCACCCCCTCCGCCTCCACGTGCCCGTCCAGGTGCTGGACCAGCGTCCCGCCCAGCGCCACGTTGAGCAGCTGCATCCCCCGGCACACGCCGAGCAGCGGGGTGCCGGAGGCGAGGGCCGCCTCGATCAGCGCCAGCTCCCAGGCGTCCCGCTCCCGCGCCGGCGGACCGGTCCGCGGGTCGGGCTCGGCGCCGTAGCGCGCGGGTTCCACGTCCGCCCCGCCCGCCACCACCAGCCCGTCGAGCCGGGCCACCACGGCCGCCGCCGCGTCCGGCCCGTCCGGCGGCAGCATCGCGACCAGACCGCCGCCCTCCCGCACGTACCGCGGGTACCGTGCGGGCAGCAGCGCCGCCGGCATGTCCCACACCCTCCAGCGCGCCCGGTCGAGATAGGTCGTCACGCCGATGAGCGGCTTGGTCACGTGCTGCCTCCTGGAACTCGCGGGACGTGCGCCGACTCTAGGGCCTCGCACACGTCAATGGACCGGTGACATACCTTTCACGCCAGGAAGCCGCGCAGCAGCGCCGCCGTCCCCGCGCAGTGCTCCCGCGCCACCTCGCGGGCCGCGTCCGCGTCCCCGTCCAGGACCGCCTCCACCAGCGCGGTGTGCTGGTGCTGGGAGTGCTCCAGGTTGCGTACGAGCAGCGGGATGCGGTCCAGCAGGTCGTTGACGGTGGCGCGGACCGCCGCGTACTGGGCGGTCAGGCTGGGCGAGCCGGAGAGCTCGGCCAGCGTGAGGTGGAGCAGCGTGTCCCGGCGCCGGTAGCCGGCCGGCGGCGCGTCACGGGTGGCCGCCAGCGCCGCCCGTAGCCGCTCCGCGCCCGCCGCGTCCAGGCCGTGCGCCGCGCACAGCCCGGCCGCGCCCACCTCCAGCACCTCCCGGAAGCGCAGCGCGTCCTCCATGTCGACGGCGGCGATCCGGCGGCGCAGCTCCGCCCCGTCGGGGTCCTGGGGGCGGGGCAGCACGAAGGTCCCGCCGTACCGGCCGCGCCGGCTCTCCACCAGGCCCTGCTCCTGGAGGACCTTCAGGACCTCGCGGAGCGTCACCCGGCTGATCCCCATCCGCTCGGCCAGCTCCCGCTCGGCGGGCAGCCGCTCGCCGTCCGGGACCAGGCCCAGGCGGACCACCTGCAGGATCTGCTCCAGGGCCTCCTCGAAGCCGTTGCCGGCCCGGACCGGGCGCAGCACCGGCGTCAACCGGTCGGCGGGACCGGCCGGTTCACTCGTACGGATCACTTCTCGTCACCCCTGCCCCTGACGCTTCCCAAGCAATGGTCTTCCCCCATACCTTATGACTCCCGGCAGCCGAACGAGGAGAGTCGTCCCGTGGCAGACCGCACACCCCCGCTGACCGTCGAGGAACTGCGCTCCCTCGTGGCGGACGGCGCGATCGACACCGTCGTCCTGGCCTTCCCGGACATGCAGGGCCGGCTCCAGGGGAAGCGCTTCGCCGCCCCCTTCTTCCTGGGCGAGGTCCTCGCCCACGGCACCGAGGGCTGCAACTACCTCCTCGCCGTCGACACCGAGATGAACACCGTCGACGGCTACGCCATGTCCTCCTGGGACCGGGGCTACGGCGACTTCGCCATGCGCCCCGACCTCGCCACCCTGCGCCGCGTCCCCTGGAACGAGGCCACCGCCCTGGTCACCGCCGACCTGACCTGGGCCGACGGCTCGCCCGTCGTCGCCGCCCCGCGCCAGATCCTCCGCCGCCAGCTCGACCGCCTCGCCGACCGCGGCCTCACCGCCCACGTCGGCACCGAGCTGGAGTTCATCGTCTTCAAGGACACCTACGAGCAGGCCTGGGACGCCGGCTACCGGGACCTCACCCCGGCCAACCGGTACAACATCGACTACTCGATCCTCGGCGGCGGCCGCGTCGAGCCCCTGCTGCGCCGCATCCGCAACGAGATGGCCACCGCCGGCCTCACCGTCGAGTCCGCCAAGGGCGAGTGCAACCCCGGCCAGCACGAGATCGCCTTCCGCTACGACGAGGCCCTCGTCACCTGCGACCAGCACGCCGTCTACAAGACCGGCGCCAAGGAGATCGCCGCCCAGGAGGGCGTCTCGCTCACCTTCATGGCCAAGTACAACGAGCGCGAGGGCAACTCCTGCCACATCCACCTCTCCCTCCAGGACGCGGCGGGCACCAACGTCATGGCGGGCGACGACCCGCACGGCATGTCCGCGACCATGCGGCACTTCCTCGCCGGACAGCTCACCGCGCTCCGCGACCTCTCCCTCCTCCACGCCCCCAACATCAACTCCTACAAGCGGTTCCAGCCCGGCTCCTTCGCCCCCACCGCCGTCGCCTGGGGCCACGACAACCGCACCTGCGCCTTCCGGGTCGTCGGCCACGGCCCCTCCACCCGCTTCGAGAACCGCGTGCCCGGCGGGGACGTCAACCCCTATCTCGCCGTCGCCGCCATGATCGCCGCCGGACTGCACGGCATCGAGCACGGCCTCGAACTCCCCCCGCCCTGCACCGGCAACGCCTACGCCGCCGACCACGCCCACGTCCCCACCACCCTGCGCGAGGCCGCCGAACTGTGGGAGACCAGCGAGATCGCCAAGGAGGCCTTCGGCGCCGAGGTCGTCTCCCACTACCGCACCATGGCCCGCGTCGAACTCGCCGCCTTCGACGCGGCGGTCACGGACTGGGAACTGCGCCGCTCCTTCGAACGCCTCTGAGAGGACCGAGCCCCTTGCCCACCGAACTCCGGGTACTGAACCCGGCGACCGAGGAACTCGTCGCCACCGTCCCCGCCGCCACCCCCGCCGACGTCGACGCCGCCGTCGTCCGGGCCGCCGCCGCGCAGCAGGCGTGGGCCGCCGCCGCCCCCGCCGACCGCGCCCGGCTGCTCCGCCGCTTCGCCGCCGTCGTCGACGACCACGCCGAGGAACTCGCCCTCCTGGAGGTCCGCGAGGCCGGGCACACGATCGGCAACGCCCGCTGGGAGGCGGGCAACGTCCGCGACCTCCTCGACTACGCGGCCGGAGGGGTCGAGCGCCTGAACGGCCGCCAGATCCCCGTCCCCGGCGGCCTCGACCTCACGATCCTCGAGCCCCTCGGCGTCGTCGGCGTCATCGCGCCCTGGAACTTCCCGATGCCGATCGCGGCCTGGGCCTTCGCCCCCGCCCTCGCCGCCGGCAACGCCGTGATCCTCAAACCGGCCGAGACCACCCCCCTCACCGCGCTCCGCCTCGCCGAACTCGCCCTGGAGGCCGGGCTCCCCGCCCACCTCCTCCAGGTCCTCCCCGGCGAGGGCCCCGTCGCCGGCAACGCCCTCGTCGAGCACCCCGGCATCGCCAAGATCGTCTTCACCGGCTCCACCCGCACCGGAAAGACGATCATGGCCAGGGCCGCCGGCCAGGTGAAGCGCCTCACCCTCGAACTCGGCGGCAAGAGCCCCAACATCGTCTTCGCCGACGCGGACGTCGAGGCCGCGGCCGCCGCCGCCCCCATGGCCTTCCTCGACAACAGCGGCCAGGACTGCTGCGCCCGCACCCGGATCCTCGTGCAGCGCGGCGCGTACGACCGCTTCCTGGAGCTGCTCGCCCCGGCGATCGAGGAGACCGTCGTCGGCGACCCGCTCGACCCGCGCACCCGGATGGGCCCGCTGATCTCCCGCGCCCAGCTCGACCGGGTCCGCTCCCTCGTCCCCGAGTCCGCCGAGGCCATCCGCGGCAAGGCGCCCGAGGGGCCCGGCTTCTGGTTCCCGCCGACCGTCCTCACCGGCGTCCCCGAGGACGCGCCCTGCGCCGTCGAGGAGATCTTCGGACCCGTCGCCGTCGTCCTCCCCTTCGAGGACGAGGCCGACGCGATCCGGCTCGCCAACGCCACCCCGTACGGACTCTCCGGCTCCATCTGGACCCGCGACGTCGGCCGCGCCCTGCGCGCCTCCCGCGCCGTCCGGGCCGGCAACCTCTCCGTCAACTCCCACTCCAGCGTCCGCTACTGGACCCCCTTCGGCGGCTTCCGCCAGTCCGGCCTCGGCCGCGAACTCGGCCCCGACGCCCTGACCGCCTTCACCGAGACCAAGAACGTCTTCATCAGCACGGAAGGCTGACCATGACCACCGAAGAGATCATCTGCCGCCGACTCGTCGGCCGTACCGCCGTCGTCACCGGCGCCGGCAGCGGCATCGGCCTCGCCACCGCCCGCCGCCTCGCCTCCGAAGGCGCCCACGTCGTCTGCGGCGACATCGACGAGCGGGCGGGCAAGGCGGCCGCCGAGGCCGTCGGCGGCACCTTCGTCCAGGTCGACGTCACCGACCCGGAGGAGGTCGAGAACCTGTTCAGGGTCGCCTTCGAGACCTACGGCTCCGTCGACGTCGCCTTCAACAACGCCGGCATCTCCCCGCCCGACGACGACTCCATCCTGGAGACCGGCCTGGAGGCGTGGAAGCGCGTCCAGGACGTCAACCTCACCTCCGTCTACCTCTGCTGCAAGGCCGCCCTCCCCTACATGCGCCGCCAGGGGAAGGGCTCCATCATCAACACCGCCTCGTTCGTCGCGGTCATGGGCGCGGCGACCAGCCAGATCTCGTACACCGCTTCCAAGGGCGGCGTCCTCGCCATGTCCCGCGAGCTCGGCGTGCAGTTCGCCCGCGAGGGCATCCGGGTCAACGCGCTCTGCCCCGGCCCGGTCAACACCCCGCTCCTCCAGGAGCTGTTCGCCAAGGACCCGGAGCGGGCCGCCCGCCGGCTCGTGCACATCCCGGTCGGCCGGTTCGCCGAGGCGGAGGAGATCGCGGCGGCCGTCGCCTTCCTCGCCAGCGACGACTCCTCGTTCGTCAACGCCGCCGACTTCCTCGTCGACGGCGGCATCTCGGGGGCGTACGTGACCCCGCTGTAGCGGTCAGAGGAAGGTTTGGCCCTCGCCCCGGTAGGTGGGCACCGTGTCCACCACGCGGTCGCCCGCCACCAGGTGCAGCGCCTCGAACCGCTCGCACAGCTCGCCGGCCTTCGCGTGCCGGAACCACACCTTGTCGCCGATCCGCAGGTCGTCGGCCGGCGAGCCCAGCAGCGGGGTCTGCACCTCGCCGGGCCCCTCCTGCGGGTCGTACCGCAGCCCCTCCGGGAGGTACGGGACGGGCAGCCGGTCCCGCCCGGCCGCGCCGGACGCCGGATAGCCGCCGCCGAGCACGGTGACGACCCCGACGCCGGGCCGCCGGACCACGGGCAGCGCGAAGAGCGCCGCCGGCCGCCCGCTGAAGGACGAGTAGCCGTCGAAGAGCCGCGGCACGTAGAGCCCCGAACCGGCGGCGATCTCGGTGACGGCCGCCTCGGCCGCGGTGTGCTGCACGCTGCCGGTGCCGCCGCCGTTCACGAACTCCAGGTCCGGCGCCACCGCCCGTACGGCCCCGACCACCGCCGCCCGCCGCTCGGCCAGCTCCCGGCGGGCCACCGCCTGCATCGCCCGGACCGCCCGGGACCGCAGCGGCCGGCCGGCCACCGCGTCCCCGACCCCCGCCACGTGCCCCTCGTACGCCATCAGCCCGGCCAGCCGGAACCCCGGCCGCCGGACCACCGAGCGGGCCAGCTCGGCCAGCTGCGCGGGCGTCCGCAGCGGAGACCGCCGGGCCCCGATCCGCACCCGGCCGCCCAGCAGCCGCAGCGCGGTGTCCATCTCCAGGCAGACCCGCACCTCCTCGGTGCCGCCGGCGCGGGCCGCGTCGATCAGGTCGAGCTGCGCCACGTCGTCGACCATCACGGTGACGGCGGCGGCGAGCTTCGGGTCCCGCGCCAGCTCCGCGAAGCCCGCCCGGTCGGCGGACGGATAGGCGAGCAGCACGTCCTCGTACCCGGCCCGCGCCAGCCACAGGGACTCGGCGAGCGTGAACGACATGATCCCGGCGAAGCCGTCCCGCGCCAGCACCCGGTCGAGCAGCGCCCGGCACCGCACCGACTTGCTCGCCACCCGGATCGGCTTCCCGCCCGCCCGCCGCACCAGATCGTCCGCGTTGGCGTCGAAGGCCTCCAGGTCGACGACCGCCAGCGGTGCGTCGAGAGCGGCGGTGGCCCGGTCGTACCGGGCCCGGTCGGCGGCACGGGGAGTCATGGCCCGAGCTTGCCAGACCGTCAGGGGAGCCGGTACCCCTCGGTTCCCGCGCGGCGGGGAACAGCCCGTAGAGTGGCGGGCATTGTCGACAGGAGCAGGGGGCGGGATGACCAGCGAAGAGAACCCCCGCACGCCCCGCGACACCGAGACCCTCACCCCTCCCGCGAAGCCCCCCCGAAGCGCCCTCGCCTCCCTCACCACCGACCTCACCCCACCCCGCCCGCCCGCCGGCACGCCCCCCCACCCGCAGCCTGGTACGGCCCAGGCCCCGCGCCCGGAGGCCGGTACGCCTCCGCGTCCCGCCGCCGCCCCGGCCCCGCGCCGGGAGCCTGGTACGGCCCAGGCGCCGGGCCCCGCCTCCGGCACGCCCCCGCGCCCGCAGCCCGGTACGGCCCGGGCCCCGGGCCCCGCGACCGGCGCGCCCTCGCGCCCGGAGACCGGTACGCCTCCGCGTCCCGCCGCCGCCCCGGCCCCGCGCCGGGAACCCGGCACGGCCCAGGCCCCGGGCCCCGCCGCCGGCACGCCCCCGCGCCCGCAGCCCGGTACGGCTCCGGCTCCCCGCTCCGCCGCCGGTACGCCTCCGGGGGCGCCGCGGCCGGCCGGCGCCCCGCCGCGGCCGGCGGCCGTGCCGCCCGCGCCGCGCCCCGCGGGCGATCGGGGCGGGGCGTCCCCGGCGCGCCCCGCGCAGCCGCCTGCGGTCGTTCCTGCCGCACGGCCGGCGGGCACGCCTTCCGGACGGCCCGCGGACGTTCCGCGTCGCCCGGTCGGTGCGGCACCGATGCCCCCTGCGGCGGCCGCCGGTCCGGGGCCGCTGCCGCCGGCCCGGCCGGTGCGGCAGCCGGTCGTCCCCGCCGCCGGGCCGTCCGGCGCCGCGCCGGTCGAGACGACCGCGCGGCTGCGGCCCGTACGGGTGCCGGCGTACGCGCCGCCGGAGACGCCCGTCGAGACGACCACCCGGCTGCGGCCGATACGGGAGCGGCGGCGGGGGAGGACCCTGGCCGTCGGCGCCTGCCTCGTGCTGGGGCTCGGACTGATCGGCGGGGCGCTCGCCGGCGTGTGGCTCGCCGCGTCCGGCGACGGGAAGCCCGCCGAACCGCCTGGCTACGCCGTCGCCAAGGAGCTCTGGCACAACGCGCCCGTCGACACCCTCTTCCCCCGCACCCTCACCGCCCCCCAGGCGGGCCCCGGCCCCTCCGCCCGCACCTGGACCCGCGTGGTCGTCGCCCCGGACGCCCCCTGCGCCCCCGCCTCCGTCGCCCCGAAGCTGCTCGCCGCCCTGCGCCCGCTCGGCTGCGAGCGCGTGCTGCGCGCCACGTACACCGACGCCACCGCCAGCAGCGTCCTCACCGTCGGCCTCGTCTTCACCCGCGCCGACGTCACCGCCCAGCGCGCCCTCGGCGGCCGCGGGCTCGCCACCCGCCTTGGCCAGGACGTCCCGCCCGCGCTCCCCGGTCCCGGCACCGTCGCCGCCGGGTTCGGCCCGGCGCAGCGGGCCGGCTGGTGGGCGGCCGCCCCCACCGACCTGCCCGTCGTCGTCACCGCCGTCTCCGGCTTCGCCGACGGCCGCGCCGTCGACCGGGCCGTCCCCGCCGACCAGGCCGTGAAGAGGGACCGCACCGACGCCGTCGCCCAGTCCGGCCTCGGCCACGAGGCCCTCGGCATCGCCGACCGCCTGGAGAAGCAGCTCCGCACCACCGCCCTGAACGCGGCGAAGGAAGAGGAACAGCGGTGACCCGCCCCCGTACCCGCGCACGCGCCGCCGCCGTCCTGCTCGCCGCCGCCTTCTCCGTCCTCCCGGCCGCCGCGCCCGCCCACGCCGACGCCATCCGCGACCGCCAGTGGGGCCTCGACGCCCTCCGTACGGAAGAGGCGTGGCGCACCACCAAGGGCGAGGGCGTCACCGTCGCCGTCCTCGACACCGGGGTCGACGCCGACCACCCCGACCTCGCCGGCTCCGTCCTGCCCGGCCACGACCTCATCGGCTTCGGCGCCGCCGAGGGCGACGAGACCTGGGCCCGCCACGGCACCGCGATGGCCGGGATCATCGCCGGGCACGGCCACGGCTGGGCCGACGACAGCGGAGTCCTCGGCATCGCCCCCGGCGCCCGCATCCTGCCCGTGCGGGTCATCCTCGAAGGCAAGGACAAGGCCCGCGAGAGGGCCCGCAAGACCCGGGGCACCGCCCTCGCCGAAGGCATCCGCTGGGCCGCCGACCATGGTGCCGACGTCATCAACCTCTCCCTCGGCGACGACTCGAAGTCCGCCCACCCCGACCCCGGAGAGGACGCCGCCGTCCAGTACGCCCTCGGCAAGGGCGTCTCCGTCGTCGCCTCCGCCGGCAACGGCGGCGAGAAGGGCGACCACATCTCCTACCCGGCCGCCTATCCCGGCGTCATCGCCGTCACCGCCGTCGACCGCTACGGCACCCGCGCCTCCTTCTCCACCCGCCGCTGGTACGCCACGGTCAGCGCCCCCGGCGTCGACATCGTCATCGCCGACCCCGACCGCAAGTACTACGAGGGCTGGGGCACCAGCGCCGCCGCCGCGTTCGTCTCCGGAGCCGTCGCCCTCGTCCGCTCCGCCCACCCCGACCTGACCCCCGCCCAGGTCAAGAAGCTCCTCGTCGACACCGCCCGCGACCGGCCGGAGGGCGGCCGCAGCGACGCCAAGGGCTACGGCACGGTCGACCCGGCCGCCGCCATCGAGGCCGGGGCGGCGCTGAAGGCCGGCGACCCGAAGGACGCCACCGCCGGATACCGCGGCCAGTACTTCGGCCCCGGCCCCCTCCCGGCCGCCGAGGAGAGCACCGCCCCCGGGCTCCTCGCCCCCCTCGCCGGCGGCCTCGGCGCCCTCCTCCTGCTGACGGCCGTCGTCCTCCACCGGGCCGGCCGCACCCGCTGAGGGCCCGCCGGCCGCCCCCGCTGAGGGCCCGCCGGCCGCCCCCGCCGGCGGCCCGGCGGCCGGAGCCCCGCACCCGGCCCGTTAGGCTCGGGGCGTGGAGCTCAAGAACATCCCGGACCCCGGTTTCTCCGACGACGACGGCACCGCCGACCCGGCGCTCGCCGCGGCCCTCGCGGCCTGGGCGGAGGACAGGACCGCGCACGGTCCCGTCCTGGAGGCCCTGCGCGGCGCCCGGCTCCTCGTCCCCGTCGTCGCCGTCCTCGGCGAGGTGGAGACCGACCCGGAGACGGGGCTGAAGCGGGAGAAGACCAGCGACATGGCGGTCCCGACGCTGACCGCCGGCGACCGGCGCGGCCTGCCCGCCTTCACCTCGACCGCCTCGCTCGCCCTGTGGGACCCGGCCGCCCGGCCGGTCGCCGTCCCCCTCCGGCAGGCGCTCGCCGCGCTCGTCCACGAGAAGGCCGACACCCTGGTCCTCGACATGGCGGGCCCCGTGCCCTACCAGGTGAGCGGCTCCGCGCTGCTGGCCCTCGCCGAGGGCCGCACCAGCACCGACCCGCTGGACGACCCGGCGGTACGGGACGCGGTCCGCGCCGCGGTCGCCGCAGAGCCCGCCGTCCTCCGCGCCCACCTGGGCCCCGGCACCGCCGACGGCACCCTCGCCCTGGTCCTCGCCGGGGACGCCGACCCGGCGGAGGCCGCCCGGCGCGTGGCCCGCGCCCTGGCCGCCGACGAAACGCTGAGGGCCCGCCTGGTGCGGGGCCTCGACCTGGCGCTCCTGCCGGCCGCGGCCACCCCTCCGGGCGAGCCCTTCTACGTGCGGAACTGACCGGCGCCGAGAGCCGGCCGGTCCCGGGTCTCAGCCGAACACCCGCCCGGTGTACTTCTCGCCCGGCCCCTGGCCCGGCTCGTCCGCGACGAGGGACGCCTCGCGGAAGGCGAGCTGGAGGGACTTCAGGCCGTCCCGCAGCGGGGCCGCGTGGAAGGAGGAGATCTCCGTGGTGCTCGCGTCGAGGAGGCCCGCGAGCGCGTGGATGAGCTTGCGCGCCTCGTCGAGGTCCTTGTGCTCGTCGCCCTCCTCGGTGAGGCCGAGCTTGACCGCGGCGGCGCTCATCAGGTTGACGGCCACCGTCACGATCACCTCGACCGCCGGGACCTCGGCGATGTCGCGGGTCATGGCGTCGAAGTCGGGGTTGTCGCCGGAGGCGTCGGGGGCGGTCGTGGACTCGTTCTGGGGGGTCTCGCTCATGCCCCACACGATAAGCGGGCGCACGGTTCGCGCCGACCGCCGGGTCCTGCTAACCTTGTGTAACGACCGGCCGGACACCTGTGTGCCCGGCCCACAAGTGGAGGCTCCGATCTCCCACCTGACCGCCCTCGCGGGCGGCGGGTCACCGGTCAGGTGGCGCCCATCGTTCCGTACGGACGATGGAGCCGCCCGATGTGCGCCCCGCGGTTGACCGCGACGGTGCTCCGGTTTCTTTGGAGCCCCGTTTGTGTCCCGTCCGGGGCATTTTTTGTGTGCTCGCTCGGTTGGTCACATCGATTTGGATTGACGTGTCCGTCCGCCAAGGCGGTCGCGTGGTGCTACCGAGGAGGATCCATCAGCGCCGAGCCCCGCATCAACGAGCGGATTCGCGTTCCCGAGGTGCGTCTTGTCGGCCCCAGCGGCGAGCAGGTGGGCATCGTCCCCCTTGCCAAGGCCCTGGAGCTCGCGCAGGAGTACGACCTCGATCTTGTCGAGGTCGCGGCGAACGCCCGTCCGCCCGTGTGCAAGCTCATGGACTACGGGAAGTTCAAGTACGAGTCGGCCATGAAGGCCCGTGAGGCGCGCAAGAACCAGGCGCACACGGTCATCAAGGAGATGAAGCTCCGGCCGAAGATCGACCCGCACGACTACGACACCAAGAAGGGCCACGTCGTCCGCTTCCTCAAGCAGGGCGACAAGGTCAAGATCACGATCATGTTCCGTGGTCGTGAGCAGTCCCGGCCCGAGCTTGGTTACCGCCTCCTGCAGCGCCTCGCCGAGGACGTCCAGGAGCTGGGCTTCATCGAGTCCAACCCGAAGCAGGACGGCCGGAACATGATCATGGTTCTGGGTCCGCACAAGAAGAAGACCGAGGCCATGGCCGAGGCGCGCGAGGCCCAGGCCGCGCGCAAGGCGGAGCGCCAGGGCAACGCGCCCGAGGCCGCCGCCGAGGCCGGTGCCGAGGAGGCTTCGGCCGACACGTCGGCCGAGAACGCCGAGGCGTGATCCGACGGGGCCGCCCCCGTGGCGGCCCCGGGGTTCCGCCCGGTACCACCAAACGAAGAATTGACGCTCCCGGTTCTCCGGTGCCCGCACCGGGGGAGCGCCACTGACGAGGAGATAACGGCGCTATGCCGAAGAACAAGACGCACTCCGGTGCCAAGAAGCGCTTCAAGGTCACCGGCTCCGGCAAGATCCTGCGCGAGCGCGCCGGCAAGCGCCACCTGCTCGAGCACAAGTCGTCCAAGCTGACGCGTCGCCTCACCGGCAACGCCGAGATGGCCCCGGGTGACGCCGCCAAGATCAAGAAGATGCTGGGCATCTGACCTTGATCTCCCGCCCTCGGCCGCCGAGGGCATCCGGCCAAGACCGGGACCCATCCGTTTTCCGGGTCGTGTGAACACACCACGGCCCCGCTACAAGGAGTAAGAAGTGGCACGCGTCAAGCGGGCAGTCAACGCCCACAAGAAGCGCCGGGCGATCCTCGAGCAGGCCTCCGGCTACCGCGGTCAGCGTTCGCGCCTGTACCGCAAGGCCAAGGAGCAGGTCACCCACTCGCTGGTCTACAACTACAACGACCGGAAGAAGCGCAAGGGCGACTTCCGTCAGCTGTGGATCCAGCGCATCAACGCCGCTGCCCGTCAGAACGGCATGACGTACAACCGCCTCATCCAGGGTCTGAAGGCCGCCAACATCGAGGTGGACCGCAAGATCCTCGCCGAGCTGGCCGTCAACGACATCAACGCGTTCGCCGCGCTGGTCGAGGTCGCGCAGAAGGCCCTCCCGGCCGACGTCAACGCCCCGAAGGCCGCCGCCTGATCTTCCAGGCCGCAGTGCTTCCGACCGGACCCGCAGGCCCCGCGCCTGCGGGTCCGGCGCGTTGACCGCCCCTCCGCCGCCGCCCGCGGACCCGCAGCCGTGAGCCCGCCGCACCGCCGCGCCCCCGACGAGACAGAGAGCCCCAGGCACATGTCCACCCCCGAGCTGATCTCCCCGCGTTCCCCGCGCGTCGTCGCCGCCCGGCGGCTCGCCAAGCGCAACTTCCGGGGCAAGGACCGCCTCTTCCTCGCCGAGGGCCCCCAGGCCGTCCGCGAGGCCGTCGCGCACCGGGGCCCCGACGGCGCCCCCACCCTCGTCGAGCTCTTCACCACCGTCGAGGCCGCCGAGCGGTACGCGCCCATCGTCGAGGCCGCCCGCGCCGCCGGCGCCCGCGTCCACCACGCCTCCGACGGCGTCCTCGCCGAGGTCTCCCAGACCGTCACCCCGCAGGGCCTCGTCGGCGTCTGCCGCTTCCTCGACTCGCCCTTCGAGGAGATCCTCGCCGCGAAGCCCAGGCTGGTCGCCGTCCTCGCGCACGTCCGCGACCCCGGGAACGCCGGCACCGTGCTGCGCTGCGCCGACGCCGCCGGAGCCGACGCGGTGATCCTCACCGACGCCTCCGTCGACCTCTACAACCCCAAGTCGGTCCGCGCCTCCGTCGGCTCCCTCTTCCACCTCCCCGTCGCCGTCGGCATCCCCGTCGAGCAGGCCGTCGCCGGCCTGCGGGGCGCGGGCGTCCGCATCCTCGCCGCCGACGGCGCCGGCCAGGACGACCTCGACGACGAGCTCGACGCCGGGACCATGGGCGGCCCCACCGCCTGGATCTTCGGCAACGAGGCCTGGGGACTCCCCGAGGAGACCCGCGCCCTCGCCGACGCCGTCGTCCGCGTCCCCATCCACGGCAAGGCCGAGAGCCTCAACCTCGCCACCGCCGCCGCGGTCTGCCTGTACGGCTCCGCCCGCGCCCAGCGCCCCCGCCGGACCCCCTGACGCGCCCCACCGCGGCCACCCACCCGCGCGATCCGGCCACTCGGTGTGCCCTTCCGGCTCCCACCGGTCACCCTCGCCCAGTAGAGTGACGCACTCGGGGGCCCACTGCGCTACACGGAGGGGTGGGAGACGGGAATGACGGCCGGCACGGACAGTCCCGCACGGACCGCGCGACGACACGGCGACGGGACGCGCGCGCCCGAGCCGTGGTCCGGGATCGACCCCGACGACCTGCCCGACGGGCTCGTCATCGCCGACGAGCGGGGCCGCGTCGTCTGCTTCAACGCCGCCGCCAGCCGCATCACCGCCGTCCCCGGGACCGAGGCCCTCGGCCGCCCGCTCGACCAGGCCCTGCCCCTGGAGGACCTCAAGGGGCACCGCTGGTGGAGCCTCACCGACCCGTACGGCGGCCTCGCCACCCGGCGCGGCCAGCCCGAGCGCAACCTGCTGCTGCCCGGCGGCCGCGAGGTCCTCGTCTCCGCCCGGTACGTGCGCGAGCACCCCACCGGCCCCGTCCGCAGGGTCGTCGTCTCGCTGCGCGGCACCGAGGCCCGCCGCCGCTCCGAACGCAGCCACGCCGAACTCATCGCCACCGTCGCCCACGAACTCCGCTCCCCGCTCACCTCCGTCAAGGGCTTCACCGCCACCCTCCTCAGCAAGTGGGAGCGGTTCACCGACGAGCAGAAGCGACTGATGCTGGAGACCGTCGACGCCGACGCCGGCCGCATCAAACGGCTCATCGCCGAACTCCTCGACATCTCCCGGATCGACTCCGGCCGCCTGGAGGTGCGCCGCCAGCCCGTCGACATCACCGCCGCCGTCGGCCGGCACATCCAGGTGCACACCACCGGCGGCCAGCCGCCCGACCGCTTCTTCGTCCGGACCCGGCCCGGACTGCCCGCGCTCTGGGCCGACCCCGACAAGATCGACCAGATCCTCGGCAACCTCCTGGAAAACGCGGTGCGCCACGGCGCCGGAACCGTCACCATCGAGGTGGCGCCCCGCACCGCGGGCGACGACGGCACCGGCGAGGAGGGGACGGAGGTCACCGTGAGCGACGAGGGCCCGGGCATCCCCGAGGAGTCCATGAACCGCGTCTTCACCCGCTTCTGGCGGGGCAGCAAGCGCGGCGGCACCGGACTCGGCCTCTACATCGTCAAGGGCCTCGTCGAGGCCCACGGCGGCACCATCACCGTCGGACGCGGCCCGCGCGGCGGCGCCGAATTCCGATTTATCCTGCCCGTCGGCGCCCCGGCCCATCTCGTCTGACGTCTCACCCACCGAGACCCGACGGGATCGAGAGCCACCGGGGCCCCCACGGGCTCATCAGCGTGTCCCCACCCCGTTAGACTCGACCTTTGGCACGTTTGCGCCCTTGTCGTCTGTCGTCGAACCGGGGTCGCCCCAGCCAAGCCCAACGGAAGCACGGGAAGAAATGTCGGCACCCAATAAGTCGTACGACCCGGTCGAGGTCGAAGCCTTGAAACCGGAAGAGATCGAGCGCATGCGGGACGAGGCGCTCGCCGCCTTCGCCGCCGCCGGCGACCTCGACGCGCTCGCGCACGCCAAGACCGCGCACACCGGCGGCACCTCGCCGCTCGCCCTCGCCAACCGCGAGATCGGCGCGCTGCCCCCGCAGGCCAAGGCCGCGGCCGGCAAGCTCGTCGGCCAGGCCCGCGGCGTCGTCTCCAAGGCGCTCGCCGCCCGCCAGGCCGAGCTGGAGGACGAGCGCGACGCGCGCGTCCTCGTCGAGGAGGCCGTCGACGTCACCCTGCCGTACGACCGCGTCCCGGCCGGCGCCCGCCACCCGCTGACCACGCTGATGGAGCGCGTCGCCGACGTCTTCGTCTCCATGGGCTACGAGGTCGCCGAGGGCCCCGAGGTCGAGGCCGAGTGGTTCAACTTCGACGCCCTGAACTTCGTGCCGGACCACCCGGCGCGGCAGATGCAGGACACCTTCTTCGTCCAGGGCCCGGAAGGCACCACGGGCGACGAGTCCGGCGTCGTCCTGCGCACCCACACCTCGCCGGTCCAGGCCCGCACCCTCATCGACCGGGAGCCCCCGGTCTACGTGGTGTGCCCCGGCCGCGTCTACCGCACCGACGAGCTCGATGCCACGCACACCCCGGTCTTCCACCAGATCGAGCTGCTCGCCGTCGACGAGGGCCTCACCATGGCCGACCTCAAGGGCACCCTCGACCACATGGTCCAGGCGCTCTTCGGCGCGGACATGAAGACCCGGCTCCGCCCGAACTTCTTCCCGTTCACCGAGCCGTCCGCCGAGATGGACATGCTCTGCTACGTCTGCCGCGGCGAGTCCGTCGGCAACCCGGACCGCCCCTGCCGCACCTGCGGCAGCGAGGGCTGGATCGAGCTCGGCGGCTGCGGCATGGTCAACCCGAAGGTGCTCGTCGCCTGCGGCGTGGACCCGGAGAAGTACAGCGGCTTCGCCTTCGGCTTCGGCATCGAGCGGATGCTGATGTTCCGGCACAACGTGGAAGACATGCGAGACATGGTCGAGGGTGACGTCCGGTTCACCCGGCCGTTCGGGATGGAGATCTGATGCGGGTCCCGCTTTCTTGGCTGCGGGAGTACGTCGACCTGCCGGCGACGGAGACCGGCCGCGACGTCCAGGCCAAGCTCATCACCGCCGGCCTCGAGGTCGAGACCGTCGAGCGGCTCGGCGCCGGCCTCACCGGCCCGCTGGTGGTCGGCAAGGTCCTCACCATCGAGGAGCTGACGGAGTTCAAGAAGCCCATCCGCTTCTGCACCGTCGACGTCGGCCGGGCCAACGGCACCGGCGAGCCCCAGGAGATCATCTGCGGCGCCCGGAACTTCGCCGTCGGCGACAAGGTCGTCGTGGCCCTGCCCGGCGCCGTCCTCCCCGGTGACTTCCGGATCGCCGAGCGCAAGACCTACGGCAAGGTCTCGCGCGGCATGATCTGCTCCAGCGAGGAGCTGGGCATGGGCGAGGACCCGAACCACGGGATCATCATCCTGCCGCCGGAGCACGAGGTCGGCATCGACGCCATCGCCCTCCTGGAGCTGTACGACGAGGTCCTCGACATCGCCGTCACCCCGGACCGCGGCTACTGCCTCTCGATGCGCGGAGTGGCCCGCGAGGCCGCCATCGCGTACGGGCTGCCGCTGCGCGACCCGGCGCTCCTCGACGTGCCCGCGCCGAACTCGTACGGCTACCCCGTCCAGGTCGCCGACCCGGTCGGCTGCGACCGCTTCACGGCCCGCACGGTCGTCGGCCTCGCCCCCGAGGCCCGGTCGCCGATCTGGCTCCAGCGCCGCCTCCAGAAGGCGGGCATGCGCCCGATCTCGCTCGCCGTCGACATCACCAACTACGTGATGCTGGAGCTGGGTCAGCCGCTGCACGCCTACGACCGCACCCGGATCGACGGCCCCATCGGCGTCCGCCGCGCCGAGGCCGGCGAGAAGATCACCACCCTCGACGGCACGGTCCGCGTCCTCGACCCCGCCGACCTGGTCATCACCGACAACCGCGGCCCCATCGGCATCGCGGGCGTCATGGGCGGCGCCGACACCGAGATCGCCGACCCGGTCACCGACGCCGAGACCGGCGCCGTCACCGGCTCCAGCGAGGTCGTCATCGAGGCCGCGCACTTCGACGCGATCTCGATCGCCCGCACGGCCCGCCGCCACAAGCTGTCCTCCGAGGCGTCCAAGCGCTTCGAGCGCGGCGTCGACCCGCAGGCCGCGGCGGCCGCCGCGCAGCGCTGCGTCGACCTGCTCGTGCTGCTCGCGGGCGGCACCGCCGAGGCCGGCGTCACCGAGATCGCCGCCCCGTCCGCGCCCCGCACGATCACCATGCCGGCGAACCACCCCGACAAGGTCGCGGGCGTGGCGTACGGCCGCGAGACCGTCGTCCGCCGCCTCCAGGAGGTCGGCTGCGACGTCTACGGCCAGGACGAGCTCGTCGTCACCGTGCCCTCGTGGCGCCCCGACCTGAACGAGCCCAACGACCTCGCCGAGGAGGTCATCCGGCTGGAGGGCTACGAGAACCTGCCCTCGACGCTGCCGAAGCCCCCGGCCGGCCGCGGCCTCACCGAGCGCCAGCGCGTTCACCGCCGGGTCGGCCGCGCGCTGGCCGGCGCCGGCTACGTCGAGGCGCTGAACTACCCCTTCATGGGGCAGCAGGTCCTCGACCAGCTCGGCCTCGACGCGGACGACGCCCGCCGGGAGGTCGTCACCCTCGTCAACCCGCTCTCCGACGAGGAGCCCGCGCTCCGCACCACGCTGCTCCCCGGCCTGCTCGCCGCGCTGCGCCGCAACGACAGCCGCGGCAGCCACGACCTGGCCCTCTTCGAGACCGGCCTGGTCTTCCGCCCGGAGGGCGAGCCGAAGGTCGCGGTCCGCCTCCCGGTGGACCGCCGTCCCACCGACGAGGAGATCGCCGGCGTCAACGCCGCGCTGCCCGCGCAGCCGCGCCGCGCCGCCGTCGTCCTCGCCGGCGCCCGCGAGCAGTCCGGCTGGTGGGGCAAGGGCCGCCCGGCCGACTGGGCCGACGCGATCGAGGCCGCCCGCACCATCGCCGCCGAGGCCGGTGCGGAGCTGCTGATCGAGGCCGACCAGCACGCCCCGTGGCACCCGGGCCGCTGCGCCGCGTTCCACGTCGTGGTCGACGGGGTCAAGACCCTCGCCGGCCACGGCGGCGAGCTCCACCCGCGCGTCGTCAAGGCGCTGGGCCTGCCGGCCCGCTCCTGCGCGATGGAGCTGGACCTGGACGTCCTGGAGAAGGCGAGCGAGGGACCGGTCAAGGCCCCGCGCATCTCCGCCTTCCCGGTCGCCACCCAGGACGTCGCCCTGGTCGTCGACCAGGCCGTCCCGTCCGCCGAGGTCGAGCGGTACCTGGCCGAGGGCGCGGGCGAACTCCTGGAGTCCATCCGCCTGTTCGACGTCTACACCGGCGACCAGGTCGGCGAGGGCAAGAAGTCCCTGGCGTACGCGCTGAAGTTCCGCGCCGAGGACCGCACCCTCACCGTGGACGAGGCCACCGCCGCCCGCGACGCCGCGGTCGCCCTGGCCACCGAGCACACGGGCGCCGCCCTCCGCGGCGCCTGACGCCACGGCAGCACCCCCAGAGGGCCGCCCCGGGACACCACTCCCGCGGCGGCCCTCCGCCGTTCCCGTCCTGGCGCAGGTGACGTTGTTCGGCCTCACCCGCTCGTTTCTGTTTCGGGTGGCGTCCTATCACCCGGCGCCTGCGCCACGGGAGTACGGGCCGTGCGGACGGAGCGGCCCGCGGGAACGTGATTCCGTCCCGACCCGGATATGACAGCATCGACGGTCCCCACGTGGGTGACGTGGGGGAACAGGGGAGGATGAGGCGAAGTGACACACGTTGCGATCCAGCCGTCCTATGGGAACGCTGTGGCCCGACGGCACTGGAAGGACACCTTGGCCCAAGAGGTTTCCTTCGGGGCCTCTCCGCATGCGGACGCGCTGACGGAGGACCAGCTGGAGTGGCTGCTCAAGGTACACCCGTCAGGGCGAGCCCGGTTCTGGGGCGCGACGTCGGCCCAGGACCGCAACATGTCCCTTCTCGGGACCGGTGACGTGGTGCTCTTCACCGGACAGAACCACGTCCGTGGCGTCGGTGAGGTCGGAGCCACGTTCAGGAACGCGGACTTCGCCGACACGATGTGGTCGAAGGATCCCACGAAGGGCAGCTGGCTCAATGTGTACAGCCTGCTCGCGTTCCAGCCGACCCTCATCCCCTACAAGGAGATCTGGGACCTTCCCAGCTTCAACGCCGGTGACTCCTTCATGGGACTTCGGGTGCTGAGGGGGGAGCGGGCGGATGAGGTCTTGGACGGTCTGGGAATCCGGACCTCCACGGAGAGCCGACGCAAGATCGAACGGGACATCGAGGTGGCGCGGCTCATCTCCGAGGGAGCCAAGGTCGTCGAGGTGGAGGGCGTGCACACGGAGAGGACCGCGTACCGTCGGTCCGAGAGGGAGATAGTGGTCCATCGGGCCGAGGCGCTTCTGGTCACGGAGTACAGGGAGACTCTGTCCGGCCTGGACGTGCGGAGGCTTCGCACACCGTCCGGCATCACTGATCTCCATGTGGCCGGTAAGGACGGCTGTGAGGTCATCGAGGCCAAGAGCGACAGCGGCCACGGTCACGTCCGCTTGGCCCTGGGACAGCTCCTCGATTACGCCCCCCACAGCCCTGAACGCGTCGAGCGGCTCACCGGACTGTTTCCCGATCGCCCGGCAGATGCCGATGTCGCCTTGCTCCACCGCTACGGCATCGATGTCCTCTACCGCGTGGAGCTCCACCATTTCGAGCGGCTCGAGGCACCAGGAGACGCCAGGAACCACATGAGGCAGGCGTGGTCGCGCTGATCGGGACCGGGACCGGACCGACTCAGGGGGGGTTGTAGGCCGTACGGGAGCGCGACCGTCGGGACCCTGTGCCCGTGGCGTGCCCCTGGCGTGGGGCGGCGTGGTGGGGGTGCTCACTCCTTCGGGTGAGATCGCCGGGGGGTGTTCCCCCGTGGTCCGTACGGTCGGCAGAATCGACGCGGCCACAGGGGCGGGCCTGTGTGCCGCAGGGCCTTCGGGCGCTGTCGGGGCTCGGGAAGGGCCGTACATGATCCGTACCAGCCGTAGCGGCCGCGGCCGTACGAGGACCGCCCTCGGGACCCGGCTCCGCGGGTCCGCCCCGCTCGCCCTGCCGGTCGGCTGGGGCGCGGTGGCGGTGGCGTGGAAGTTCGGCTGTCCGCTGGCCCGTCAGCCGGGGCTGCCGATGCGGATCGCGACCAGCATCGTCTTCCTGACCGTCGGCACCGGTCTCGTCCTCGGGGCGCGGCGGCGGCTGCGGCGCGAGCTGGTCCGGGTGCGGGCCGTGGCCGAGGCGGCCCAGCGGGTGCTGCTGCGCCCGCCGCCCGCCCGGCTCGACGGACTCGCTCTGGCAGCGGGGCAGTTGTCGGCCACCCGCGGCGCCTCGGTCGGCGGCGACCTGTACGAGGCGGTGGCGACGCCGTACGGCGTGCGGATCGTCATCGGGGACGTGCGGGGCCACGGCCTCGCCGCGCTGGGCGCCGTCGTCGCGGTGCTGGGGAGCTTCCGGGAGGCCGCGCACGACGAGGCGGAACTCGGCGGGGTGCTGCGGAGGCTGGAGCGGGCGCTCCAGCGGCACCTGCGGGAGCGGGCGCGCGACGAGCACCCGGCGCGCGGCGGGGACGCGCCCGAGCATCCGGTGGCCGAGGAGTTCGTGACGCTGCTGCTCCTGGAGGTCCGCGCCGACGGGCGGCTCGCCGTCCTCGACTGCGGCCATCCCGCCCCGTACCGGCTGGGGGCGCGGACGGAGCGGCTGCCCGTCGGCGAGCCGCTGCCGCCGCTCGGCGTGCTGCCGCTGCCGGCCGTGCTCGCCCCGGACACCGGAGCCCGGCTGCTGCCCGGCGAGACGCTGGTCCTGCACACGGACGGGGCGGAGGAGGCGCGCGACCGCCGCGGCCGGTTCTTCGGCCTGGAGGCGGCGCTCGCCCGCGGTGCCGGCGGGGCGCCCGAAGCGGTCGTCCGGCAGGTGCACGAGGCGCTGCTGCGGCACACCGGCGGCCGGCTCGACGACGACGTCGCGCTCCTCGTCGTCCGCAACGACCGCGTCCGCGTGCCGGCGCAGCCCGCCGAACCCGGGCTGCGCCGTCCCCGGCCCGCTCCCTCCACCCACTGCTGAGCGGAGGGTCCGGGGGTACGGGCGCCGCCCGCCCCGCCACGGAGTGTCGGGCAGATCGGCGGGGCGGGCGGCGCGGACCGGGCGGCCGCACTGTACGAGGGGGAGCCGGCGGCCCGGTCGTTCCTCGCCGGCCGGCGAGGAGGAGCCCAGTCAAGCGGTACGGCTCCGCCGGCGGCAGCGCGCGCGGACCGGAAGAACGGGTACTTCATTCACACCCCGTGCGAAATCGCACCGGGCGAATTCGGCCACCGCTACGCTGAGTTCACCGAGCGACCGGAGGGGCCATGCAGCCCAACACCCTGCTCGACGCCCTCCTGGACGAGGCGGGCGTCTCGCACGCCGGGCTCGCCGACCGTGTGAACCGGGCCGGACGGGCCAGGGGACTTGCCCTGCGTTACGAACACACCGCCGTGGCGCGGTGGCTGAAGGGCCAGCGGCCGCGCGGCCAGGTGCCCGACCTGATCTGCGAGGTGCTCGCGGCCCGGCTGCGCAGGCCCGTCACCCTCGACGACATCGGGCTCGGGGTGCCCGGCGGCGGGCCGCCCGCGCCCGGCGGCCCGCTCTCCGGATTCGTCGACCGGGCCACCGCGCTGTGGCGTTCGGACGAGCAGCAGCGCCCGTACCTGGTGAGCGCGCCCGCGGTGACCGGCACGCCCGCGGTGATCCCGGTGTGGGAGTGGGAGAACCCGCCGGAGGACACCGACGTCTCCCGGTCCGGTCTGACCCGGGTGGAGCCCGCCGACATCGCCCTGCTCAGCGCGGCCCGCACGCACTACGAGCAGATGTACCGCAAGGCCGGCGGCATCGCGACCCGCGCCCGGATCGTCGGCTTCCTCACCACCGAGGCCGCGCCCCGGCTGCGCGGCTCCTACAGCGACGCCCTGGGCCGCTCCCTGCACCGGGCCACCGGCGGTCTGGTGGCGGTGGCCGGTATCTGCGCCTACGACGCCGACGCGCACGGGCTCGCGCAGCGCTACTTCCAGCAGGCGCTGCGGCTGGCGAAGGCCAGCGGGGACCGGGCGTTCGGCGCCTACGTGATCGCGCTGATGGTCAACCAGTCGCTGCTGCTGGGGGAGTTCCGGCAGGCCGTGGCCTTCGCGGAGGCGGCGCTGCGGGCGGCGGACGGGACCATCACCCCGGCGCTGGCGGCGGACCTGACGGCGATGCAGGCGAAGGCGTACGCCCGGCTCGGCGACGGGGCGGCGGCGCTCGACTGCATCCTGCGGGCCGAGCGAGCGGCGGAGCGGATCGCGCCGGCGGCGGAGCCGGCCGAGACCGGCTACGTCCAGCCCGGGCTCGTCAACGTACAGGTCGCGGAGGCCCTCCTCAGTCTGGGTGATCTCGCGGGGGCGTACGAGCACGCGGCGCGGGCGGCCGGGGCGCCCTCGCACGACCGGGGCCGGGTGCACCGGCTGGCGCTGCTCTGCCAGGTCGAACTGCGGCAGGGCAAGGCGGACTCGGCGGCGCGCACGGCGGTGGAGATGACCGAGCGGGCGCGCGGGATGGAGTCGCGGCGGCTGCGGGACCGGCTGCTCCAGGCCCGGGAGCACCTGCTGGCCAGTGACGCGGGGGACGCGCGGGAGGCGGCGGCGCTGATCGACGGGGCGCTGCGCGTTCCGCTCTGACCGTTCAACTGCTGCGATATTGCCACCGAACACGCACCTACCAGTCGGAAGGTGGCAAGAACGTGCAGTGGACGAAAGTAAGTGAGCGTTCCGTCTATGAGAACCGTTGGTTCCGGGTGAACCTCGCGGACGTCGAACTTCCGGACGGCCGCCACCTCGACCACTATCTGATCAGGCTCCGCCCCGTCGCCGTCGCGACCGTCGTCAACGACGCCGACGAGGTCCTGATGCTCTGGCGCCACCGCTTCATCACGGACAGCTGGGGCTGGGAGCTGGCCGCCGGCGTCGTCGAGGACGGCGAGGCCCCCGAGGCCGCCGCCGCCCGCGAGATGGAGGAGGAGACCGGCTGGCGGCCGGGGCCGCTGCGCCACCTCCTCACCGTCGAGCCCTCGAACGGGCTCAGCGACGCCCGGCACTACCTCTACTGGGCCGACCGGGCCACCTGGACCGGTCCGCCGGTCGACGGCTTCGAGTCCTCGCGGCGGGCGTGGGTGCCGCTGAAGGAGGTCCCGGAGCTGATCGCCCGGGGCGAGGTCCCGGCGGCCAACATGGCGGCCGGCCTGCTGATGCTCCACCACCTGCGGCTCGGCTGACCGCCGCCGGAAAGACGGAACGGCCCGTACCTGTGCGGGGGTACGAGCCGTTCCTGCCGCGGAGAGCGACATTCGGGGGACGCCCGGGGGCGTCGGGGGGACGCCGGGGCGTCAGGAGTACACGTAGAAGCCGGAGCCCGTCTTGCGGCCGAGGCGGCCCGCGTCGACCATCCGCTGGAGCAGCGGGGGAGCGGCGTACAGGGGCTCCTTGAACTCGGAGTACATCGAGTCGGCGATGGAGACGATCGTGTCGAGGCCGATGAGGTCCGCGAGCTTCAGCGGGCCCATCGGGTGGGCGCAGCCGTACTCCATGCCGTTGTCGATGTCCTCGCGGCTCGCGATGCCGGACTCGAACATCCGGATCGCGGAGAGCAGGTACGGCACGAGCAGGGCGTTCACCACGAAGCCCGAGCGGTCCTGGGCGCGGATCGCGTGCTTGCCGAGCACCTTCTCGGCGAAGGCCTGCGCCCGGCTGATCGTGCCCTCGGAGGTGGTGAGGGCCGGGATCAGCTCGACGAGCTTCTGCACCGGGGCCGGGTTGAAGAAGTGGATGCCGATGACGTGGTCGGGGCGGGAGGTCGCCACGGCCAGCTTCACCAGCGGGATGGAGGAGGTGTTCGAGGCCAGGATGGCGTCGGGCCGGGTCAGGACCTGGTCGAGCACCTGGAAGATCTCGGTCTTGACCTGCTCGTTCTCGACGACCGCCTCGATGACGAGGTCGCGGTCGGCGAACTCGCCCAGGTCGGTCGTGAAGGTCAGGTTCGCGAGCGCCGCGTCCCGCTCCTCCTCGCTGATCTTGCCGCGTTCGGCGGCCTTGGTCAGCGAGTTCAGCAGCCGGGTGCGGCCGATCTCCAGCGCCTCGCCGGTGGTCTCGGCGACCTTCACCTGCAGACCGCTCCGGGCACACACCTCTGCGATGCCCGCGCCCATCTGGCCGCAGCCCACCACTCCGACGCGCTCAATGTCGGCCATGGAGTCCGTCACCTCGTGCCTTTCGCTCTTCTCTGGCGGCGGGCCCCCGTGTGATTCCGGTTCGCACGCCTCGACCCCATGACGTTACTCCGATTCGCGCGATGATCGATCGGCCGGAGCGGGCATGCTGTCCCCGGGGGTTGTGACGTATCCGACAGCTGAGGGGTACAAGTGCGGCCTATCGGGAGAAGAGGGTTTGTGACGACCGCAACGGGAGCGGCATTCGCCGTCGCGGGGGCGGGTGCTCCGGGCGCCGCCGCGGAGCGCCGCCCGCACCCGGAGCGGGCCGCGCCGAAGGGCGGCTTCCGGGGCATGTGGGTGGCGACCGTCGCCAACCGCGACTGGCCGTCCCGCGCGGGCCTGTCCGCCGCCGAGCAGCGGGCCGAGCTCCTGGCCCACCTGGACCGGGCGGTGGCGCGGCGGCTCAACGCGGTCGTCCTCCAGGTGCGTCCCACCGCCGACGCCCTGTGGCCCTCGCCGTACGAGCCCTGGGCGCAGTGCCTCACCGGCACGCAGGGCCGCGACCCGGGCTGGGACCCGCTGGGCACGGCGGTGGAGGAGGCCCACGCGCGGGGCCTGGAGCTGCACGCGTGGTTCAACCCCTACCGGGTGGCGAACCACACGGACCCCGGCCGGCTCGCCGCGTCCCACCCCGCCCGGCTGCACCCCGACTGGACCGTGCCGTACGGCGGGAAGCTGTACTACGACCCCGGACTGCCCGAGGTCCGGCGCTTCGTCCAGGACGCCATGCTGGACGCGGTGCGCCGCTACGACCTCGACGCGGTGCACTGGGACGACTACTTCTACCCCTACCCGGTGGCGGGGCAGGCCTTCGCGGACGACGCCTCCTACGCCGCGCACGGCGCGGACTTCCCCGACCGCGCGGACTGGCGGCGGCACAACACCGACCTGCTGGTCTCCGAGATGTCCGCGCGCCTCGCGGAGGTCAGGCCGGGGACGGCCTTCGGCGTCAGCCCCTTCGGGGTGTGGCGGAACAAGGCCGACGACCCCGCCGGCTCGGACACCCGCGCCGGCGTCGCCACCTACGACGACCTGTACGCCGACACCCGCAAGTGGATCGGGGAGGGCTGGATCGACCACGTGGTGCCGCAGCTGTACTGGCACGTCGGCCACCCCGCCACCGACTACGCCACCCTCCTCGACTGGTGGGACGGGGCGGTGCGCGGGACGGGCGTCGGGCTCTACATCGGCGAGGCGCTGTACAAGGCGGGCGACCCGGGCCAGCCCGAGGCGTGGCAGGACCCGAAGGAGCTGTCACGGCACCTCGCGCTGGCCGCCGAGCGGCCGGGCGTCGGCGGGCACTGCTACTTCGCGGCGAAGGAGGTCGCGGAGGACCGCAACGGCGCGCTCGCCGCCGTCGTGGCCGACCACTACCCGTCCCGGGCCCGCGCGCCGCGGGCCCGGCGCGGCGCTCCCTAGCCCCGCTGTCCGCGGTGGCGGACGACGGTGTCGGGGCCGGGCGACATCAGCGCCTCGTGACCGTCGTCGTCGAACCTCACCTTGTACGGGGGAGTGCCGTTCTCCCCCAGCACCTGAAGGACCTGGGCCGTGCGGTCGTGCTGACCCACGGTCCGGCCGTGCACCAAGAGCTTGTCGCCCACACTCGCCTGCATCGGGACCTCCTCGCGCGCGTAGGGCCTCTGCCTGCCATTGTGACCCCGGTCACGGGCGCCCGTCGCGCCGGCCGGCCCCCGCCGGCGGCCCCGCGCGTCAGCTCTTCACGCGCTGGGTCACCGCGATGCAGACCAGCACGCCGACCGCCGCCACCGGCGCGGCCAGCGGCAGGGACTCGCCGAGCAGGAAGACCGACCAGAAGAGCGTGAGGAGCGGCTGGGCGAGCTGGAGCTGGCTGGCGCGCGGGATGCCGATCGCGGCCATGCCGCGGTACCAGACGTACAGGCCGAAGAAGGTGGAGCCGGCGGCCACCCAGACCAGGCCGACGACGCCGTGGGCGGTGAGGTGCACGGGTTCGAGGGCGAGCGCCACCGCGGAGGCCGGGGCCATGAGCGGCAGGCAGAACACCAGCGCCCAGCCGATCACCTGCCAGCCCGGCATCAGCCGGGCGAGCCGGCCCCCCTCGGTGTAGCCCGCCGCGCACACCAGGAGCGCGCCGAAGAGGTAGAGGTCGCCCGAGGAGAGCGTGCCGCCGCTCTGCTGGACGGTGAAGGCGAGGACGACGGCGGCGCCGGCGACGGCCGCGCCCCAGAAGGCGCGCGACGGGCGGCGGCCGGTCCGCACGGCGGCGAAGGCGGCCGTGGTGAGCGGCAGCAGGCCCACCACGACGGCGGCGTGCGAGGTCGTGGAGGTCCGGAGGGCGAGCGTGGTCAGCAGCGGGAAGCCCACCACCACCCCGCCCGCGACCACGGCGAGCCCGGCCAGGTGGCGCCGCTCGGGCAGCGGCACGCGGCCCCCGAGCAGGAAGGCCCCGGCGATCAGGGCGGCGAGCGTGGAGCGGACGGCCACCAGCGACCAGGGGCCGAAGCTCTCCAGGCCCCACACCGTCGACGGGAAGGTCAGCGAGAAGGAGACCACGCCGAGCAGGGCCAGCAGGGTGCCCCGGGCGCCGGGGGAGGCGGTGGCGGCCGTCCCGGGGCCCCGTACGGGCTCCGGCGCGGAAGCGCTTCCGGCCGTCGTGCCGACCGCTATCGTCATCGGGGCAGTAGCGCTATTCTGTGCTCTCATGCATGAGCGTAGCAGTGTGGCCGAGCTGGCGAAATCCCTGAAAGCGGAACTCGACCGCTACTCACCCGGTGGAAAGCTGCCGTCGAGCCGGACCCTCGTCGAGCGCTACCGCGTCTCCCCGGTGACCGTCACCCGCGCCCTCGCCCAGCTCGCCGCCGAGGGCCTCGTCGTCACCCGCCCCGGCGCCGGCGCCTTCCGCGCCGAGGCCCCCGCCCCCGCCGCCGCGGGCGACACCTCCTGGCAGGAACTCGCCCTCAGCGCCGACGCCGCCACCGAGCTCGTCCCCCGCGCCGTCGACGCCTCCGGCGTCCTCGTCACCCTCGCCGCGCCCCCGCCGGGCGTCGTCGAGTTCAACGGCGGCTACCTCCACCCCTCCCTCCAGCCCGAGCGGGCCCTGTCCGCCGCCCTCGCCCGGGCCGGCCGCCGCCCCGGCGCCTGGGGCCGGCCGCCGACCGACGGCCTCACCGAACTCCGCGAGTGGTTCGCCCGCGAGATCGGCGGCGGCGTCACCGGCGCCGAGGTCCTCATCACCGCCGGCGGGCAGTCCGCCCTCACCACCGCCCTGCGCGCGCTGGGCACGCCCGGCACCCCGGTGCTCGTCGAGTCGCCGACCTACCCCGGCATGCTGGCCGTCGCCCGCGCCGCCGGACTGCGCCCGGTGCCCGTCCCCGCCGACGCCGACGGCATCCGCCCCGACCTCCTCGAAGCCGCCTTCCGCGCCACCGGCGCCCGCGTCCTCGTCTGCCAGCCGCTCTTCCAGAACCCCACCGGCGCCCTCCTCCCGCCGGACCGCCGCCGCGAGGTCGTCCGCATCGCCCGGGCCGCCGGCGCCTTCGTCGTCGAGGACGACTTCGCCCGCCGGCTCGTCCACGAGGACGCCGGACCGCTGCCGGCGCCGCTCGCCGCCGACGACCCCGACGGCGTTGTCGTCCACGTCTGCTCGCTCACCAAGATCACCTCGGCGAGCCTCCGCGTCGGCGCCCTCGCCGCCCGCGGGCCCGTCCTCGAACGCCTCCGGGCCATCCAGGTCGTCGACAGCTTCTTCGTCCCCCGCCCCCTCCAGGAGGCCGCCCTCGAACTCGTCGGCGCCCCGGCCTGGTCCCGGCACCTGCGGACCGTCTCCCAGGAGCTGAAGGCCCGCCGCGACACCCTCACCGCCGCCGTCGCCCTCCGGCTCCCCGAACTCGCCCTGCCCCACGTCCCCTCCGGCGGCTACCACCTCTGGCTCCGCCTCCCCGACGCCCTCCCCGAGTCCGCCCTCCTCGCCGCCGCCCTCCGCGCCGGAGTCACCGCCGCCCCCGGCCGGCCGTACTTCTGCGCCGAACCGCCCGCCGGCCACATCCGGCTGAGTTTCGCGGGTGTGGCCGGGCCCACGGAGATCGCCGAGGGGGTCCGCAGGCTCCGCACGGCCATGGACGAACTCCTTCCGTGACGCCGCGGGGCCCGGCGGGGGTGGTGGCCGCGCGGGCGGCCGCCACCCCCGCCGGGCGGAAAATCCCTCGGACACATGCCGGGGCCCCTGGCATCCTGCGCCCATGTCCGAGACCCCCGCGCCTGCGCCCGCCCCCGCCCCCGCCGTCCCCCACGAGACGTACGAGATCTCGTCCGACCCGGCCCGCCTCGACGCCGCCCGCGTCCACCACTGGCTCTCCACCGACTCCTACTGGGCGGGCGGCCGACCTCGGGAGAAGCAGGACCGGGCCATCGAGGGCTCGCTCAACTTCGGCGCCTACCACCGCGAGACCGGCGAGATGGCCGGCTACGCGCGCGTGGTCACCGACTACGCCACCTTCGCCTGGCTCTGCGACGTCTACGTCGACCGGCCGGCCCGCGGCAACGGTCTCGGCACCGCCCTCGCCGCCGCCGTCCGCGACCACCTGGAGCCGTACGGGCTCCGCCGGATCATGCTCGCCACCGCCGACGCCCACGGCGTCTACGAGAAGGTCGGATTCACGCCACTGCAGAATCCGGACAAGTGGATGGCTCTCGGGCAGCAGTGAACGGGGGCCTCCCGGTCCCCCCTCCGCACCCCTTGACCCGGAACCCCACCGGCCTCACGATCGCGGCCATGGGTCTTCGGGTCACGCTGGTCGCGGCGGCGCGCAGTTCCTCCCTGCTCGCCGAACGCTTCGACGACGACCGGCCGCTCGACGAGGCCGGATGGTACGAGGTGCAGCAGGCCGCGCCCGCGCTCCTCCCGCTCGGGGCGGCCGAACTCCGCTACTGCTCCCCGACGCGGCGCAGCCGCGCCACCGGCACCGCCCTCGGCTACGCCCCGCTCGCGCAGCCCGCCCTGCGCGACTGCGACATGGGCCGCTGGCGCGGACTCACCCTCGCCGAGGTCGCCGCCCTCGAACCGGCCGCCGTCGACGCCTGGCTCGCCGACGCCCGCTCCGCCCCGCACGGCGGCGAACCCCTCCTCGCCTTCATCTCCCGCATCGGCGGCTGGCTCGACACCCGCCCCGCCGACGACGTCAGCGTGGTCGCCGTCGCCGAGCCCTCCGTCGTCCGCGCCGCCCTCGTCTACGCCCTCCGGGCCGCCCCCGCCACCTACTGGAGCGTCGACGTCCGCCCCCTGTCGACCGTCACCCTGACCGGCCGCCCCGGAGCCTGGCACCTCCACCTGGACGCCCCGGCGCTGCGCTGACGGGCAGGGGCGGGCCGACGGGCGGAGCGGCTAGCCTGGGGGGCACGATGAACCGTTTGACCACGCCATGGGGCGACGTCACGCTCACCCGCCACCCCGAGGACCCGCGCGATCCGCTGCGCGCCTGGGACGCGGCCGACGAGTACCTCCTGAACCACCTGGCCGAGACCGGGACCGACCTCTCCGGCACCGTCGCCGTCCTCGGCGACCGCTGGGGCGCCCTCGTCACCGCGCTGACGGCCGCCGGCGCCGGGGACCCCGTCCAGATCTCCGACTCGTACCTCGGCCGCGAGGCCACCCGGACCAACCTCGCCCGGGCCGGCGCCGCCCCCGGAGCCGTCCGGCTCCTCACCACCCAGGACCCGCCGCCCGAGCGGATCGACGTCCTCCTCGTCCGCGTCCCCAAGAGCCTCGCGCTCCTGGAGGACCAGCTGCACCGGCTCGCCCCCGCCGTCCACGAGGGCACGGTGATCGTCGGCACCGGCATGGTCAAGGAGATCCACACCTCCACCCTGACCCTGTTCGAGCGGATCCTGGGCCCGACCCGCACCTCGCTCGCGGTGAAGAAGGCCCGGCTGATCCACACCGTCCCCGACCCGGCCGCCGCGCCCGGGCCGAACCCGTGGCCGTACCGCTACGCCCTGCCCGCCGACACCCCCGCGCCCGGCCTCGCCGGCCGCACGGTCGCCAACCAGGCGGGCGTCTTCTGCGCCGACCGCCTCGACATCGGCACCCGCTTCCTCCTCGGCCACCTGCCGCACGGCCTCGGCCACGCCCGCGTCGCCGACCTCGGCTGCGGCAACGGCGTCGTCGGCCTCGCCGTCGCCCTCGCCGAGCCCGACGCCGAACTGCTCTTCACGGACGAGTCGTACCAGGCGGTCGCCTCCGCCGAGGAGAACTTCCACACCCACGCGGGGGAGGACCGGAAGGCGGAGTTCACGGTCGCCGACGGGCTCGCGGGCGTTCCCGACGGCACCCTCGACCTCGTCCTCAACAACCCGCCCTTCCACAGCCACCAGGCCACCACCGACCGCACCGCCCGCCGGATGTTCTCCGACGCGCGCCGGGCGCTGGCGCCCGGCGGCGAACTGTGGGTCGTGGGCAACCGCCACCTCGGCTACCACGTCACCCTCCGCCGTGTCTTCGGCAACAGCGAACTGGTCGCGAGCGACCCGAAGTTCGTGGTGCTGCGCGCGGTCCGGCGCTGACGCCCGCGCCTCAGACCTCGGGAAAGACCAGGTCCAGGGCCCGGAGGCGCTCCTCGCCGGTCGTGACGTCGACGCCGGCGATCCGGTCCCGGCGGAAGGCGAACGCCAGCGCCGCGACGGGCCGTCCGGCCTCGGACGCCACCACGCCGACCGCTCCGTCCACCAGCACGGGCCGGACCAGCGCGCCCGGCCGCACCAGGGCCGCCGCCGCGGCCGCCACGGCGGCGGCCCCGTGCACCGGCCCCCGCTCCCCGTACGCGACCGCCTCCGGATCGAGGAGTACGGCGAGGGCGGCGGCGTCACGCGCGCGTGCGGCGGCCAGGAAGGCGTCCACCAGCGTCCGCCGCCGGGGGACCGCGTCACGGGGCGCGCCGCCGCCCCGCAGCCGCTCCCGCGTCCACCGGGCGCGCCGGGCGGCCTCGGCGGCGGAGCCGCCCATGACCCGGGCGGTCTCCCCGGGCGGCAGCCCGAAGACGTCGTGGAGGAGGTACGCGAGCCGCGTGCGGGGCTCCAGCCGGTCGAGCACGGCGAGGAACCCCAGCAGCACGCTCCCGTCCAGCCCCTCCGCGACGGTCCCCGCCCCCTCCGTGACCGTCCCCGCTCCTTCCGCGACCGTTCCCGTCGCCCCTCCGGCCTCCCCGCGCGCGTGTCCGGCGTCCGCCCCCGCCTTCCCGCCGCCGTCCAGGCACGCGCGGGCGACCAGGGCCGTCAGCCAGAGCCGTACCACCGCCGGCGAGTCCGAGCCGAGTCCGGCCCGGACCCGGTCGAGGACGTCCCGCGCCTCCCGCTCCGCCCCGGCGCCCAGCAGCCGCAGGGCCACCCCCCCCCGCAGCCGCTCCTCGTCGGCGTCGAACCGCGCGCCCAGCGCGGTCACCACAGCGTCGTCCCCCATGGGGCCTCACTTCCCGTCGGGTGCCTCCACCGGATTGACGGGCCGGCCCCGACCGTTGTGACGCCGCCCCGACGGGGCACCCGGCCGCTCGACCGTCCGGCAGCCGGGCAGCCCGCCAGCCCGGCCGCTCAGCCGTTGAGCAGGCGCCGGGCGAGCGTCCGGCGCGCGGCGGCGAACTCCGCGTCGACGCGCGCGGCCCGTTCGGGGTCCAGCACGATCCGGGGCTCGTGCGGGGTGCCGGCGGTCAGCAGCCGGCGCCGCAGGTGCGTGGGAGGGTGGGTGCTGTCGACGCTGTGCCCGCGCAGCTCGGCGACCCGGCGCAGCCGCTCGTACTCGGTCGCCGGGACGGCGGCGGCCTGGGCGGCGAGCCGCCGCCACAGCCCCTCGGCGGGGTCCCCGGAGCGGTCGCCGCCCCGCCGGGTGCGGGCCGCGACGGCCTCCCGGCGCAGCACGCCGTCCAGGGTGCCGGCGCAGAGCAGGCGGTCCATCAGCGTGGCCGCCGCCTCGGAACCGCCGGCCCGGGCGGCGGCCTCGTCGGCCAGGTACTCGGCACGCTGCGAGCCCCGCAGGGTGAGGTGGTCCAGCAGGCCCGCGACCCCGTCGACGGCCGCCCGGGGCAGCGCCGTGGCGAGGTTCATCAGGTCGTCGAGGAGGGACGCGGACTCCTGCGGGGCCAGCGTGTAGGACCAGGTGTCGAGCGACTGGAAGGCGGTGGAGACGACGAGGCCGTGCCGGGTGTCGCCGTGGGCGTAGTGCCCGAACTCGTGGCCGAGGAGGGCGATCCGCTCCTGCGGGGCGAGCACCTCCCAGAGGCCGAGGCCCACGGTGAGGACGCGCCGCTGCCGCACCCCGTAGGTGCGGACGGAGGCGTTGACGTCGGTGTCGACGACGACGGCCTCGACGCCCGTGGTGCCGACCGTCGCCGCGACCTCGTCGAGGAGGCCGAAGAGCTCCGGCGCGTCGGGGCGCCGCAGGACGGGCCGGTCGGCGGTGGCCTTCCGGAGGCTGCCGAAGCGGGGGCGGAGCACCACGGCGAGGAGGATCGGGACCGCCCCGAGCAGGGGGACGAGGCCCCTGCCGGCGACGACCATCGCGAGGCCGGCCGCCAGGAGGGCGACGGTGAGCCCGTGCACGGCCAGGGCGAGGCAGCCGGCGAGCCGGGCGGAGCGGCCGCGCCCGGAGCGGGCGGAGTGCCCGTCGGCCCCGCCGGTCGCGGTGAGGTCGGCGAAGAGCTGTTCTCCGTACCGGCGGGCGAGCCGCCGCCGGACCCGCTCGATCCGGCCGCGCGGCTCCTCCTCCGCGTCGGCGCCGGGATCGGTGTTCCAGCCGCAGCCGGCGCACCAGGCGACGTGGAGGCCGCCGCCGACGAGGGCGGCTCCGCAGTCGCGGCAGGCGGGGCGGTCGGCGTCGGCCGGCCGCCCCGCGTCGATGGTCTCGGTCAAGGTGGTACCCCCCCCACCGGGGGCGCCGCCGACGGTGTACGCCCCCCTTGTTCCTCACGGTGTCGCCGCCCGGTGTTCCGTCGTCTGCGCAGGCGGCGGACGCACTTTAGGGCATGTGGGGGCAGGGGGTACCCGCCGGTTCCGGTGAGCCGGGGGCCTCAGCTCCCGGGGGCCGCTCCGGTCAGTGCCGCGAGCTCCCGGTCGGCGCGTTCCGCGACGAGGGCGAGGACGCGGCCGGCGGCGGCCAGGTCGTCGGCGGGGATGCCGCCCCAGACGCGGGCGGAGAGCGGGGCGATCTCGGCGGTGGCGGTGGCGAGGAGGGCGCGGCCCGCGTCGGTGGGGAGCAGCCGGGGGCCGTCCGCGAGGAGCAGGTCCTTCGCGCGTAGCGCGTCGAGGGCGGCGCGTGCCTCGGCCGGGGAGGTCTTGAGGGCGGCGCGGATCCGGGCGACGAGCTCGTCCCCGGTCAGCGGTTCCCCGGCCGTCGCCGCCGTGCGCAGGGCCAGCTGCTGCACGAAGGTGACGCCGTGCCGGGCCAGGACGTGCTCCAGGACGCCGCGGGCCGCGTAGTGGGCGAGGCCGAGCATGCGGGCGTCGGCGGGCGCGGCGGTGGCGGCCGTGGCGGTGTCGGTGGTGGTCATGGTGTTGCCCCCTGAGTGCTCGTGTCGGTGGTCTCGGGACCGGAAGGGTCGGAGGGATCAGGAAGGGTCGGAGGGATCAGAAGGATCAGAAGGGTGGGAAGGAACGAGCGGTACGTCGAGCAGGGTCGTCAGCTCCTCGGTGAAGGCGCGCGTGCGCGCCGCGTCCAGCCCGCCCAGCGGCTCCAGCAGCTGCTGGAGCAGGTCCTGCACCACGTCGACGGCCCGCCGGGTGACGGCCAGCCCCTCCTCCGTGAGGGCGAGCCGCACGGCGCGCGGGTCGCGCGGGTCGCGGGCGCGCTCGATCAGGCCGGCCGCCTCCAGCGAGCGGGCCAGCTTCGAGACGTACAGCGCCTCCATGCCGGTGTGGTCGGCGAGCTGCCGCTGACTGGGCCGCTCGCCGGTGCGCCGCATCCCGTGCAGCGAGGCGACCAGCGAGTACTGCGCGTGGGTGAGGCCCAGCGGGGCCACCGCGCGGTCGACCGCGACCCGCCACTTGTTGGCGAGCCGCCACACCAGAAAGCCGGGCGTGGGACCCGGAGAACCCTTGCTCATGACAGATACCGTACATGGCTACTATGTATATGGCTACTAAATTTCGCGAGGACCGGGCGAGGGTGCCGGCTGCGCCCGCCGCCCCCTCCCGCACCCCGAGGACAGGGTCCCGCACGCCTCGTTGCATAAAACTACGGCGCCACGTATAGTCATGCCATCCATGAGGAGGGTTTCGATGACGGTACGAGCAGCAGTCGCGGGCGCGAGCGGATACGCGGGCGGGGAACTCCTGCGCCTGCTCCTCGCCCACCCCCAGGTCGAGATCGGCACCCTGACCGGCCACTCCAACGCCGGACAGCGGCTCGGCGGCCTCCAGCCGCACCTGCTGCCGCTCGCCGACCGCGTCCTCGCGCCCACCACCGCCGAGGAGCTCGCCGGCCACGACGTCGTCTTCCTCGCCCTGCCGCACGGCCAGTCCGCCGTCGTCGCCGAACAGCTCGGCGACGACGTCCTCGTCGTCGACATGGGCGCCGACTTCCGGCTGAAGGACCCGGCCGACTGGGAGACGTACTACGGCTCCCCGCACGCCGGCACCTGGCCCTACGGCCTTCCCGAACTGCCGGGCGCCCGCGCCGCGCTCGAGGGGTCCAAGCGCATCGCGGTGCCCGGTTGCTACCCCACCGCCGTCTCGCTCGCCCTCTTCCCGGCGTACGCCGGCGGGCTCGCCGAGCCGGAGGCCGTGATCGTCGCCGCCTCCGGCACCTCCGGCGCCGGCAAGGCCCTCAAGCCGCACCTCCTCGGCAGCGAGGTGATGGGCAACATGACCCCGTACGGCGTCGGCGGCGGCCACCGGCACACCCCCGAGATGATCCAGAACCTCTCCGGCCCGGCCGGCGAGCGCGTCACCGTCTCCTTCACGCCGACCCTGGCCCCGATGCCCCGCGGCATCCTCGCCACCTGCACCGCCGCCGCGAAGCCGGGCACGACCGCCGAGGCCGTCCGCGTCGCCTACGAGAAGGCGTACGCGGACGAGCCGTTCGTCCACCTCCTCCCCGAGGGGCAGTGGCCCGCCACGGCGTCCGTCCACGGTTCCAACGCCGTTCACGTCCAGGTCGCGTACGACGCGAACGCGCACCGGATCATCGCGATCAGCGCCATCGACAACCTCACCAAGGGCACCGCCGGCGGCGCGGTGCAGAGCATGAACATCGCCCTCGGTCTTCCCGAGGACACCGGACTCTCCACGATTGGAGTCGCTCCATGAGCGTCACCGCAGCGCAGGGATTCACGGCGGCGGGCATCGCCGCCGGGATCAAGTCGAACGGCAACCCGGACCTGGCCCTCGTGGTCAACACCGGGCCGCGCCGCGCCGCCGCGGGAGTCTTCACGTCCAACCGCGTCAAGGCCGCCCCCGTCGTCTGGTCCCAGCAGGTTCTCGCCGACGGCGAGCTGACCGCGGTCGTCCTCAACTCCGGCGGCGCCAACGCCTGCACCGGGCCGCAGGGCTTCCAGGACACCCACGCCACCGCCGAGAAGGTCGCCGAGGTCCTCAGCGGGCAGGGCGCCGAGGTCGGCGCCGGCGAGGTCGCCGTCGCCTCCACCGGCCTCATCGGCGTCCTCCTCCCGATGGACAAGCTCCTCCTGGGCGTAGAGAAGGCCGCCGCCGAACTCTCCGCGCACGGCGGCGAGAAGGCCGCCATCGCCATCAAGACCACCGACACCGTCCACAAGACGGCCGTGGCCACGCGCGACGGCTGGACGGTCGGCGGCATGGCCAAGGGCGCGGGCATGCTCGCCCCCGGCCTCGCCACCATGCTCGTCGTCCTCACCACCGACGCCGACGTCGACGCCGAGGGCCTCGACGCCGCCCTGCGCACCGCGACCCGGCTCACCTTCGACCGGGTCGACTCCGACGGCTGCATGTCCACCAACGACACCGTCCTCCTGCTGGCCTCCGGCGCCTCCGGCACCACCCCCGCCCAGGACGACTTCGCCGAGGCCGTCCGGGAGGTCTGCGCCGACCTCGCCCGCCAGCTCATCGGCGACGCCGAGGGCGCCAGCAAGGACATCCGCATCGAGGTGATCAACGCGGCCACCGAGGACGACGCCGTCGAGGTCGGCCGCTCCATCGCCCGCAACAACCTCCTCAAGTGCGCCATCCACGGCGAGGACCCCAACTGGGGCCGCGTCCTCTCCGCCATCGGCACCACCTCCGCCGCCTTCGAGCCCGACGAGCTGAACGTCGCCATCAACGGCGTCTGGGTCTGCAAGAACGGCTCCGTCGGCGAGGACCGGGACCTGGTCGACATGCGCTACCGGGAGGTCGTCGTCACCGCCGACCTCGCCGCCGGCTCCGAGTCCGCCGTGATCTGGGCCAACGACCTGACCGCCGACTACGTCCACGAGAACAGCGCGTACTCGTCATGACCAACGCCACGCGGAAGCACACCGCCCTCCCGAAGGCCCAGACCTTGATCGAGGCCCTGCCCTGGCTCACCCGCCACCACGGCAAGACCGTCGTCATCAAGTTCGGCGGCAACGCCATGATCGACGAGGAGCTGAAGGCCGCCTTCGCCCAGGACGTCGTCTTCCTGCGCCACGCCGGCCTCAAGCCGGTCGTCGTGCACGGCGGCGGCCCCCAGATCAGCGCCGCCCTCGACCGGCACGGCATCGTCAGCGAGTTCAAGGCCGGCCTGCGGGTCACCACCGAGGACGCCATGGACGTCGTGCGGATGGTGCTCGCCGGCCAGGTCCAGCGCGAGCTCGTCGGCCTGCTCAACCAGCACGGCCCGCTCGCCGTCGGCCTCACCGGCGAGGACGCCCACACCATCACCGCCGTCAAGCACCGGCCGGAGATCGACGGCGAACGCGTCGACATCGGCCGGGTCGGCGAGATCACCGCCATCGACACCGGCGCCATCCAGGCGCTCCTGGAGGACGGCCGCATCCCGGTCGTCTCCTCCATCGCCCGCTCCCAGGACGACGGACATGTCTACAACGTCAATGCTGATACGGCGGCTGCGGCACTCGCTGCGGCGCTGGGCGCCGAGACCCTGATGGTCCTCACCGACGTCGAGGGCCTCTACGAGGACTGGCCGAACAGCGACGAGGTCATCAGCCGGCTCACCGCGAGCCAGCTGGAGAAGCTGCTGCCCGAGCTGTCCAGCGGCATGGTGCCCAAGATGGAGGGCTGCCTGCACGCCGTGCGCAACGGCGTCACTACCGCCCGCGTGATCGACGGGCGCGTCCAGCACTCGATCCTGCTGGAGATCTTCACCGACGAGGGCATCGGCACGATGGTCGTGCCGGACGGACAGGGGGCGTCATGAGCAACACCGAACTGACCGAGCGGTGGCAGGGCTCGCTCATGGACAACTACGGCACCCCGCGCCTGCCCCTCGTCCGCGGCGAGGGCGCCAAGGTCTGGGACGCCGACGGCACGGAGTACCTGGACTTCGTCGGCGGCATCGCCGTCAACGCCCTCGGCCACGCCCACCCGGCCGTCGTCGAGGCCGTCACCCACCAGATCCAGAGCCTCGGTCACGTCTCCAACCTCTTCGTCGCCGAACCGCCCGTCGCCCTCGCCGAGCGCCTCCTGGCGCTCTTCGACCGCCCCGGCAAGGTCTTCTTCTGCAACTCCGGCGCCGAGGCCAACGAGGCCGCGTTCAAGATCGGCCGGCTCACCGGACGCACCCACATGGTCGCCACCGAAGGCGGCTTCCACGGCCGCACCATGGGCTCGCTCGCCCTCACCGGCCAGCCCGGCAAGCAGACCCCGTTCCTGCCGCTGCCCGGCGACGTCACCCACGTCCCCTACGGTGACGCCGAGGCGCTGCGCGCCGCCGTCACCGAGGAGACGGCCCTCGTGATCATCGAGCCGATCCAGGGCGAGAACGGCGTCGTCGTCCCGCCGGCCGGCTATCTGAAGGCGGCCCGCGAGATCACCCGCGCCACCGGCACCCTCCTCGTCCTCGACGAGGTCCAGACCGGCATCGGCCGCTGCGGCCACTGGTTCGAGCACCAGGCCCACGAGGGCGTCGACCCCGACGTCGTCACCCTCGCCAAGGGCCTCGGCGGCGGCCTGCCGCTTGGCGCCACCGTCGCCTTCGGCGAAGCGGCCGAGCTCTTCGCCCCCGGCCACCACGGCACCACCTTCGGCGGCAACCCGGTCGCCTGCGCCGCCGGCCTCGCCGTCCTGGACACCCTCGCCGCCGACGCGGCCCTCGACCACGTCAAGGCCGTCGGCGAGCGGCTGCGCTCCGGAATCGAGGGCCTCGGCCACCCGCTGGTCTCCCATGTCCGTGGCGCGGGCCTCCTGCTGGGTATCGTGCTCACCGAGCCCCTCGCGCCCCAGGTGCAGCAGGCGGCTCAGGACGCCGGCCTCCTGGTGAACGCGCCCGCCCCCGACGTCGTACGGATCATGCCCCCGCTGGTCCTCACCGACGCCGAGGCGGACGCCTTCCTCCGGGCCCTGCCGGCCGTCCTGGAGAAGGCGCACGAGGCGAACGGGCAAGGACGAACCGGAGAATGAGGCGACGATGACCGACGCGCAGGGGAACGAGCACGGAGGGCCGTCGGTCCCGCAGACCCGCACCGCACGCCACCGCAGGATCGTCGACATCCTCAACCGGCAGCCGGTGCGGTCGCAGAGCCAGCTCGCCAAGCTCCTCGCGGACGACGGGCTGAGCGTCACCCAGGCGACGCTCTCCCGCGACCTCGACGAGCTCGGCGCGGTGAAGATCCGCAACACCGGCGGCGAGCTGATCTACGCGGTCCCCAGCGAGGGCGGCTTCCGCACCCCGCAGGCACCCCTCGGCGAGTCCGCCAAGGAGGAGCGCATGCGCCGCCTCTCCGGCGAACTCCTCATCTCCGCCGAGGCGTCGGCCAACCTGGTGGTGCTGCGGACCCCGCCGGGCGCCGCCCAGTTCCTCGCGTCCGCCATCGACCAGGCCGAACTCCACGCCATCCTCGGCACCATCGCGGGCGACGACACCCTCCTGCTCATCTCCCGCGACCCCACCGGCGGCCAGGCCCTCGCCGACCACCTGCTGCGCCTGGCGCAGAAGGGGAACTGAAGCCCGGTCAGTAGCGCAGGATCGCCGTCGGCCCCCGCCGGGTGCCGACGGCGATGTGCGGACGGCGGGCGGGATCGGCCCAGGCGAGGATCGCCCGCATCGCGTCGGCGGCCACCGACACGCAACCGGCCGTCGCGCCCTTCCCGTTCACGTGCAGGAAGATCCCGGCGCCGCGCATCCGCACCGGGCGGGCGTAGTTGAAGCCGATGACGAGCGCGTGGGCGTACTGCGTCCCGTAGGCGACGAGGTGCTCGGCCTCCCCCGGGCGGCAGTCCGCCGGGAGCTTCTCCACCCACCGGTTGTAGGAGCGCGAGTCGTTGTCCTGGCACCACCAGGAGTCCTCGGTGGCCCGTACGTAGCGGTAGCGGGTGCCGGCGGGCGCGGCCCGGATCCCGAAGGCGTACGGCAGGTCGTACAGGCCGGTCGGCGTGGTGTGCGTGCCCTGCCGCCGGGTGGCCCCCTCGGCCAGCCCCTTCGCGCCGAACCGGGCCGGAGCGGAGCCCGCGCGCACCCACCGCCCGCCCCGCCGGTCCCACCAGGTGACGGTCCCGGTGGTGGCGGAGGCGTCGGCGGCCACGGCGGTGATCAGCTGGGAGCCGCCGCCGGTGTCCGCCATCCGGGCGGGCAGCGGCGCCACCGGAGCGGCGGGGACGGCCGGGGCGGAGGCCAGCGAGAGCAGTGCCGCGCCGAGCGCGAGGAGGGTACGCATGGCCGCGACGCTAGGCCGCCCGCGCACCCCCTGCCACGCTACTGGCCCGAGTGGGGGAGCGGCGGGAGCGGCAGCGGCAGGGCGGGCAGCCCGTCGAGGCTGGTGGCGATGTGGTCCTTGCCCTCGCAGTAGGCGTTGAACTCCTCGTCCGTCTTGCGGTTGAAGTAGTCCGCGTGCAGCGACCGCTCCTCCCGGTACTCCATCACCGGGACCGCGAAGCCGCAGGAGTCGCTGACCCGCTCGGCGTTGACCAGGATGATCGCCCGGGCGCTGATCTGGTCCTTGACGGCCTCCTCGGGGAAGCGGGCGAAGAGGTCGGGCCAGCGCGGGTCGTCGCGCAGCACGGCCTCGCCGATGCCGTGCACCCGCACCACGGTCGGCGGGCCGGAGAAGGAGGTCCACATGAGGGTGATCCGCCCGTTGCCGGGCTCGCGGAGATGGGCGATGGTCTCGGCGCTGCTGCCCCCGAAGTCGACGTAGGCGAGGGTCAGTTCGTCGATGACGACGAGGGTGCCCTTCCGGCCCTTGGGGGAGAGGTTGACGTGCCCGTCGCCGGACAGGGGCGCGGTGGCGGTGAAGTAGACGGGCTGGGCCTCGATGAAGGCACGCAGCCGCCCGTCGATACGCTCGTACGTTTTTCCCATGGGGTCATTCTCCGCCGCCCGGGGCCCGCCCCGCCCCGCCGTCTCACGGCTCAGACCGACCAGGGGCGCAGGGCGCGCCGCGCCTCCCGCACGACGGCGGGCTCGGGGTCGTCGAGCAGCGCCTTCATCCGCGCCGGCTCCACGGCGTCGAGCAGCCGCAGCCCGGCGACCGCCGACGCCCGCACCGGCCCTTCCGGATGCCCCGTCAACTCCCGCAGCAGCGGCGCGTCCGCGCTCCGGGTGCCGCACTCCCCGAGCCCCAGCGGCGCCCGCGCCGGCGGGTCCGGAGCCGCGCACGCCGCGCGGTACAGGGCCACCGGGTCGCCCCCGCCCTGCCGCACCACCCAGCGGGCGCACGCGCGCGTGCGCCCCGACCGGTCGTGGAGGTACGGCTCCGCCTCCGCGTGCCGCCCGGCCCCGCGCAGCGCGGTCACCCCGGCCGCCCGTACCCGCCCGAAGCGGGAGCCCAGGAGGACGGGTGCGGTCGCGTCCGGCTCACCGGCGGCCACCGCCGCCGAGGCGGCCCGCTCCTGCACCAGGGGGTCGTGGTCCCCGGCCGCCACCAGGGCCAGCCCGAGCCCGTCGTAGAGCTTCCGGTCGAGGGCGACGCCGAGCGCGGCCCGCCGGGTGGCGGCGTCGCGGCAGCCGAGCAGCAGCGCGGTCACGCGTGCGGGCGGCCCGTCCCGCAGCAGTCCGTCCAGCAGCTCCACCGCGTCGCCGCCCCGCAGCCGCCCGCCGAGCCGCAGGATCACCGGCGCGGTGACGGCGAGGGTCTCGTGCGAGGCGGCGGGCAGTGCCTCCCGCAGCAGCGCCAGGGCACGCGCGCGTACGGGGCGCACCCAGTCCGCGGCGCGGACCGCGACCAGGGGCAGCACCTCCGGCCGGCCCGCGGCGTACGGCAGCGCCGCCTGCCGGATCCGCCCGTCGGGGTCGCACAGCGCGAGCGCGAGCCGCGCCTCGGCGGGCTCCTCCCGCATCCGGTCGGCGGCCCGGTCCCACGCGCCCCGCCACCCGGGCCCGTGGACCCCGGTGAGCCATCCGTGCGAGGGCGCGGGGGCGCCGTGCCGGACCGCCTGCCGCACGTCCTCGTCCAGATCGGCCCAAGCCTTCGGCCGCGTCACGTCGAGCACCCGGCGCAGGGGAAGCCCCCGCCCCAGCCGCCGTACCGCCGCCTGCCGCGATTCCGTCCCGTGTGCCATGCGGGGAGGCTAGACGCCGTCCGCCTGCCGTCGCTCCCGGTTTTCCCGGTCCCCCGCGGGTCCGCCGACCGCCGGGGGAGCGACGGCGGCCGGGCCGCCCGTGTCCAGGGCCGCCGCCCGGACCCGGTGGCCGGTGGGGCGGTACGGGGTCCCGTGGAAGGCGCCGGAGTGGTGCGCCCTCCAGTGCTCCGCCCGCCCGGCGCCCCCCGCCGTGGCCGTGTCCTTGCCGTGCGGAAGGCGTTCTCCCCGGCGGAGGCGGTGCGTGGGGCCCGGCGGCCGTTCGCCCGTCAGGCGGCGGGCCCTCTCCCCGGCCCTGCCGCCCCGGCCCGGGGTTTCCCGGCGGGGACCCTTGATTGACGAATCATGCGGAGTTCTGCATACTCATGCATCAAGGGTTTCGAATGATCGAGGCGAGGAGCAACCAGAAGTGAGCAGCAACAACGGTGACGTCCGGCTCTGGGGCGGGCGCTTCGCCGACGGTCCGGCCGAGGCCCTCGCGAAGCTCTCCGCCTCCGTGCACTTCGACTGGCGTCTCGCGCCCTACGACATCGCCGGCTCCCGCGCCCACGCGCGCGTGCTCCACAAGGCCGGGCTGCTCACCGAGGACGAGCTGACCCGCATGCTGGCCGGGCTCGACCGGCTGGAGGCGGACGTCGCCGACGGCTCCTTCGTCGGCACCATCGCCGACGAGGACGTCCACACCGCCCTGGAGCGGGGCCTCCTGGAGCGGCTCGGCGCCGAGCTGGGCGGCAAGCTGCGGGCCGGCCGGTCCCGCAACGACCAGGTCGCCACCCTCTTCCGGATGTACCTCCGCGACCACGCCCGGATCATCGGCGGACTGATCGCCGACCTCCAGGACGCGCTCGTCGGCCTCGCCGAGGCCCACCCGGACGTCGCCATGCCCGGCCGGACCCACCTCCAGCACGCCCAGCCGGTGCTCTTCGCCCACCACGTGCTCGCCCACGCCCAGGCGCTCTCCCGGGACGCCGAGCGGCTGCGCCAGTGGGACACCCGCACGGCGGTCTCCCCGTACGGCTCCGGCGCCCTCGCCGGCTCCTCCCTCGGGCTCGACCCGGAGGCGGTCGCCAAGGACCTCGGCTTCGAGCGCGGCTCGGCCGGCAACTCGATCGACGGCACGGCCTCCCGCGACTTCGTCGCCGAGTTCGCCTTCATCACCGCGATGATCGGCGTCAACCTCTCGCGGATCGCCGAGGAGATCATCATCTGGAACACGAAGGAGTTCTCCTTCGTGACCCTCCACGACGCCTTCTCCACCGGCTCGTCGATCATGCCGCAGAAGAAGAACCCGGACATCGCGGAGCTGGCCCGGGGCAAGTCCGGCCGCCTCATCGGCAACCTGTCCGGCCTGATGGCCACCCTCAAGGCCCTGCCGCTCGCCTACAATCGCGACCTCCAGGAGGACAAGGAGCCGGTCTTCGACTCCTGCGACCAGCTGGAGGTCCTGCTCCCCGCCTTCACCGGCATGATGGCCACGCTCACCGTCAACCGCGAGCGCATGGAGGAACTGGCCCCGGCCGGCTTCTCCCTCGCCACCGACATCGCCGAGTGGCTGGTCAAGCAGGGCGTGCCGTTCCGCGTGGCCCACGAGGTCGCCGGCGAGTGCGTCAAGGTCGCCGAGTCCGAGGGCAAGGAGCTGGACGAGCTGACGGACGAGCAGTTCGCCAAGATCTCCGAGCACCTCACCCCCGAGGTCCGCACGGTCCTCAACGTCCCCGGCGCCCTCGCCTCCCGCGACGGCCGCGGCGGCACCGCCCCCTCCGCCGTCGCCGTCCAGCTCGTCGAGGTCAAGGCGGACCTGGTGATCCAGCACGCCTGGGCGGACGCCAAGAAGAAGTAGCCCCCCAGCGGGTCACAGCGCCGCCGCCCAGTCCGCGAGCCTGTCGAAATCCGGCCGGAGCAGTCCCAGCCGGGGGTCGACGTGCAGCAGCAGGGCGGCGGTGCGGTGTCTCCGCTCCACGTACGCGTGGTCGTGCGGCGTGATGTCGTCGTCCACCCACGCGAACGGCCGCCCCCGCGCGTACTCCAGGACGTACCGGGTCTTCCAGAACGTCCCGTGCGGGGCGGCCCCGTGCATGATCGGCCAGTCGATGAACGGCAGCTCGGGCAGGCCCAGGTGGGGCCCGATCCATTCGTTGGCCTCGCCCTTCCACGTCGTCGCCCACACCAGCTCGTACGCCTCCGCCAGCGCGAGCAGCTCCGCCCCGTGCCCCGGGTTCAGCCACACCCGCAGCGGCTTGGTCTCGGTCCAGCCGGACGGCCGCATCCGATGGGTCGTGTACCCCTCCGGCCGGCGCTCGCGCTGCGCCGCGTAGGGATTGAGCGGTCCGTCCACATCGACCAGCAGCAGCGGTTTCGTCATGCGCACAGCATTCCGCCAGACCCCCGGCGAGGCATCGGAATTTCGCTTGAGACAATAATGTCTCACTTGGTGTATGGTCGTCTCATGTCAGTCGACCGCACCCAGGTGCTCCGCACCGCCGCCGCCCTGCTCTCCCGCAAGGCGACCGCCACCATGGACGAGGTCGCCCGGGCCGCCGGCATCGGGCGGGCCACCCTGCACCGGCACTTCGCCGGGCGGGACGCCCTCGTGCGGGCGCTGGAGCAGATGTGCATCGAGGAGGCGGAGGCCGCGCTCGACGCGGCCCGGATCGAGGAGGGGCCGGCCGACGAGGCCGTCCGGCGGCTCGTCGCCGCCTCCGAACCCGCCGCCCCGCTGCTCGCCTTCCTCGTCACCGAGAACCAGCTGTTCGAGGGCGACGGACAGAACGAGGGCTGGGCCCGCCTCGACGCCCGCCTCGTTGCGCTCTTCCGGCGCGGCCAGGAGGAGGGCACCTTCCGGATCGACCTGAGCCCCGCCTGGCTGTGCGAGGCCTTCTACGGGCTGATCGGCTCGGGAGCCTGGGCCGTCGCCGACGGGCGGGTCGCCGCCAACGACTTTTCGTACATGATCGCCGAGCTGCTGCTCGGCGGAGCGCGCAGGAGCGTGGAGAAGTGACCACCGAAACCGTCCGCCACGGCACGGGCAGCGGAGAGAGCCATATCGAGGGCGGGCGCCGTCCCGGCCGGTGGCTCGCCCTCTCCGCGCTCGTCCTGGCCGTGCTGCTCGTGGCCGTGGACGCCACCGTGCTCGGCCTGGCGACCCCCTTCCTCTCCGAGGACCTCAAGCCCTCCGGCACCCAGCTGCTCTGGATCGGCGACGTCTACTCCTTCGTCATCGCCGGCCTGCTGGTCTCCATGGGCAGCCTCGGCGACCGCATCGGCCGCAAGAGGCTGCTCCTCGTCGGCGCCGCCGCCTTCGGCGCCGTCTCGGTCCTGAACGCCTACGCGACCAGCCCCGAGATGATGATCGCCGCCCGCGCCCTGCTCGGCGTCGCCGGCGCGACCCTGATGCCGTCCACCCTGGCCCTCATCCGGAACCTCTTCCACGACCCGCGCGAGCGCAGCCTCGCCATCGGCATCTGGGGCGCCATGGCCTCGGCCGGCGCCGCCGTCGGCCCGGTCGTCGGCGGCTTCCTCCTGGAGCACTTCTGGTGGGGCTCGGTCTTCCTCATCAACCTGCCCGTCATGGCCGTCCTGGTCGTCATCGGCGCCAAGCTGATCCCCGAGTCGAAGAACCCGGACCCGGGCCCCTGGGACCTGCCCAGCGTCGCCCTCTCCCTCGTCGGCATGATCGGCGTCGTCTACGCGGTCAAGGAGCTGGCCTCGCACGGCCCCACCCTCGACGTGGCCGTCGCCGCGCTCGCCGGCGCCGGCGGCCTCACCTGGTTCGTCCGCCGCCAGCTCACCCTGCCGGCCCCGCTCCTGGACATGCGCCTCTTCCGCAACCGCGGCTTCTCCGGCGCCGTCCTCGCCGACCTGCTGACCATCCTCGGCCTCGCCGGCCTGGTGTTCTTCCTGTCCCAGTTCTTCCAGCTGGTCCAGGGCCGCTCCCCGCTGGAGGCCGGCCTCGCCGAACTCCCGGCCGCCATCGGCTCCGTGACGGCCGGTCTGCTCGCCGGCCGGGTCGCCCGCCGGTACTCGGTGCGCTCGGTCGTCGCCGGCGGCCTCGCCGCCATCGGCCTCGCCCTCGCGGTCCTCACCGCCATCGGGCAGACCACCGGCTACCCGCTCCTCGGCGCCAGCCTCCTCGTCGTCGGCGTCGGCGCGGGCCTCGCCTTCACGGTCACCGCCGACGTGATCCTCTCCAGCGTCCCCAAGGACCAGGCCGGATCCGCGTCCGCCGTCTCCGAGACCGCGTACGAGCTCGGCGCCGCCCTCGGCATCGCCGTCCTCGGCTCCATCGTGACCGGCGTCTACCGCGGCTTCACCACCCCGGCCGGCATCCCGTCGGACGTCGCCGCGGCCGCCCACGACTCGCTCGGCGGCGCCGTCGAGGCGTCCTCGGCCCTCGACCCGGCCCGGGCGGGTCAGCTGGTCTCGGCCGCCCAGGAGGCGTTCGTCGACGGCCTGCGGATCGCCGCCGGCGCGGGCGCGGCCGTCCTCCTGGCCACCGCCGTGGCCGCCTGGTTCCTCCTCGGGGACCAGAAGCTCGCGGACGGCGTCGAGCACTGACGCACCCGCCGTACGCGCGAGGGCGCCCCCGGAAAGCTCCGGGGGCGCCCTCGCGCGTACGGCCGACCGCTACGCGGCCTCCTTCGCCTTCGTGGCGTACATGTCCACGTACTCCTGGCCCGACAGCCGCATGACCTCAGCCATCACCGAGTCCGTCACCGCCCGCAGGACGTACCGGTCGCGGTCCATGCCCTCGTAGCGGGAGAACTCCAGCGGCTCGCCGAAGCGGACCGTCACCTGCACCGGACGGGGGAAGCCCGCACCCGTCGGCTGCGCCTTGTCCGTGCCGATCACCGCGAACGGCACCACCGGCGCGCCGGTCATCAGCGTCAGCCGGGCCACGCCCGTACGGCCCCGGTAGAGCCGGCCGTCGGGGGACCGGGTGCCCTCCGGATAGATCGAGAAGATCTTCCCCTCCTCGAGGACCCGGCGGCCCGTCATCAGCGCCGCCACGCCGCCGCGGCCGCCGTCCCGGTCCACCGGGATCATGCCGACGCTGGTGAAGAACCACGCCATCAGCCGGCCCTTGAAGCCCTTGCCCGTCACGTACTCGTCCTTGCCGATGAAGAAGACCTGGCGCTCCAGGCAGATCGGCATGATCATCGAGTCGATGAAGGTGAGGTGGTTGCCCGCGAGGATCACCGGCCCGGTCCCGGGGACGTTCTCGGCGCCCTCGACACGGGGGCGGAACATCAGACGCAGGATCGGACCGAGGGTGGCCTTGACGATCGCGTGACGGGACAACGGTTCCTCCGGTGTCGGGCGGGCGGCTCCGGGGAGCCGACGGTGCAGCACGGGACGATACTCGCGGGTCACCGCCGTGCGCACATCGGGTTCACCGAACGGATACACGGTGTTGACGCGTGTTTCCGCCATGTTCGGCCCAGGTCCGCCGCCCGTAGGGGAGCACTGCCTACCGTCGGGTCCACCCACCGCCAGGTGCGGGACATCACACAGGAGGACCTCCATGACCCAGGGCGCACCCCGGACCCCCGGCCGCCGCACGGTACTCGGCGCGGCGGGCGCCGCAGCGTTCGGCGTCTCCGCCGCCCTCGCCGCCGGCGCGGGCACCGCCCAGGCCGCCGGAACCGGCCGCCCCCACGGGCCGGGCGACGGCCACGGGCGCGGCTACCGCTCGCTCCCCGTCCCGACCGTCATCGCCCACCGCGGCGCCAGCGGCTACCGGCCCGAGCACACCCTCGGCTCCTACCGGCACGCCCTGGACCTCGGCGCCCACGTCATCGAGCAGGACCTCGTCCCCACCAAGGACGGGCACCTGGTCTGCCGCCACGAGAACGACATCACCGGCACCACCGACGTCGCCGACCACCCCGAGTTCGCCTCCCGCAGGACCACCAAGTCGGTCGACGGCGTCTCGTACACCGGCTGGTTCACCGAGGACTTCACCCTCGCCGAGCTGAAGACCCTGCGCGCCAAGGAGCGGATCCCCGGCACCCGCCAGGAGAACACCCTCTACGACGGACGCTGGACCGTCCCCACCTTCGAGGAGGTGCTGCGCTGGGCCGACGAGGAGGGCCGCCGCCGGGGCCGCGAGATCTGGCTCCACGTCGAGACCAAGCACCCCTCGTACTTCCGCTCGATCGGCCTCGGCCTGGAGGAGCGCCTGGCGCGGCTGCTCCGCCGTCACGGCCGCCACCGCGCGGACTCCCCGGTCTTCCTCCAGTCCTTCGAGCCCAGCAGCATCCAGCGCCTGGCGAAACTGGTCGACTCCCCGCTCGTGGTCCTGCTCTCCGGAGCCTCCACCCGCCCCTGGGACTTCACCGAGGCCGGCGACCCGCGCACCGTCGCCGACCTCGTCACCCCCGCCGGACTGCGCTGGATCGCCTCGTACGCCCAGGGCATCGGCCCCACCCTCGACCTGGTCGTCCCCAAGGACGCCACGGGCCGGCTCGGCGCCCCCACCACCCTGGTGCGGGACGCGCACGCGCAGGGCCTGATCCTGCACCCGTACACCCACCGCAACGAGAACGCCTTCCTGCCGGCCGACTTCCGCCGCGGCACCGACCCGGCCGCCTACGGCGACGCCTTCGGCGCGCTGGAGCGGTACTTCGCGACGGGCATCGACGGCGTCTTCTCCGACAACCCGGACACCGCCCTGCTGGCCGCCGAGGACTTCCGCGCCCGCTGACCCGGGCCGCCCGCCGCCCGGTCGGAGCCGTACGCCGACCGGGTGGTTCCCCGCCCGCGCCGCAACCGCGCCCCCGCGCCGCCGCATCGTGGCGGTCATGACCTCCCCGGAAACCCTCCTCGCCACCCTCACCCCGCTGCTCGCCGCCGAGTCGCGGGCCGAGGCCGCGGCCGCCGGCGTCGAGCCCGGCGACCTCGAACAGGCCGTCTGGCTGCGGCTCCTGGAACGCCTCAGCGCCGACGACGCCCCCGAGCGCCCCGCCGACTGGCTGCGCCGCGCCGTCCGTGCCGAGGCCCGCAGGGCCCGCCGCACCAGCGGCCGGGAGCGGCCGTACCACGACGGGGAGACCCGGCCCGAGGCGTACGGCTCCGGTCCCGAGGGCTCCGCCCTCACCGCCGAACGCCGCCGCACCCTGCGCGCCGCCGTCACCCGGACGCCCGGCCGCTGCCCCCGCCTCCTCGGCGCGATGCTCGACCCCGCCGACCCCACCTACCGCGAAATCGCAGGAACGTTGGGTATCTCACAAGGCAGTCTGGGGCCGATGCGTTCCCGTTGCCTGGGATGCCTGCGCAGAATGCTCGCGGCAGAGGTTCCCGCCCCCGGCCGACGGGGAAGGGTGCGGGGTACCGATCGGTGACCAGATGAGCGGGAGGCATGCACACATGGGCCTGAGTGTGACCATCTCGGCGGCGGCCGCGCACGACGCGGAGCAGATCCTGAAGCTTCAGTACCTCTGCTACCAGACCGAGGCCGAGCTGTACGGCGACTGGTCCATCGAGCCGCTCACCCAGCCGCTCGACGCCGTCCGCGCCGAGCTGGCCGAGGGCCACTGCCTGGTGGCCCGGCTCGGCGACGAGGTCGTCGCCTCCGTGCGCGCCCGCACCGACGAGGACGGCACCGTGCACATCGCCAAGCTCATCGTCCACCCCCGCATGCGCCGCCACGGCATCGGCGGCCGGCTCCTCGACGCCATCGAGCGGCACTTCGCCGAGGCGGACACCGTGCCCAAGCGCTTCCAGCTCTTCACCGGCCACCGCAGCGAGGGCAACCTCCGCCTCTACCGCGCCAGGGGCTACGCCCAGGTCGGCTCCCGCGAGGTCGGCCCCCGGCTCACCCTCGTCACCCTGGAGAAGGCGGCCTGACGGCCCTCCCTCAGGCGGTGCGCGACCGGCGCAGCCACCAGATGCCGCTCAGCGGCAGCAGCACCGGGATGAAGACGTAGCCGTAGCCGAACTCCGACCACACCGTGGAGTCGGGGAAGGCGGACGGCTCGACCAGCGTCCACGTCCCCACGACCAGCACGCCCGCGAGCTCGGCGGCGCAGCACACCAGCGCCGCCCTGCGGGCCGTCTCGCCGCCCCGCACCAGCGTGTACGTGATGAACACGTAGACGACCGCCGCCACCGCGGAGAGGGTGTACGCCAGCGGGGCCTCGTCGAACTTGGCGCTGATCTCGTACACCGAGCGCGAGGCCGCGCCCACCGACATCACGCCGTACAGCCACACGAGCAGCATGCCCGGGCCCGTGACCAGCCGGGTCCGGGTCCGCGCCGGCTCCGCCGTCTCCTTCGTGTCCGCCATGCTCAGCCCACCGTCCAGATGTCGAAGAGACGCACTTCCAGCACGGCGAGCACGACCGCGCCCGCCGCCACCGTCGCCGAACCCCAGCGGGTGCGCTCGGCCAGCGACATGAAGCCGGCGATCGGCACCGCGCACAGCGCGCCGAGCAGGTAGGCGACGAAGATGGTCGTCCCCTCCTCGGCCTTCTCGCCGCGGACCAGCTGCACGATGCCGACGACCAGCTGGGCCAGGACCAGGAAGGTCACCACGGCCATGCCGATGAAGTGCCAGTCCTTGGTCGGCTGGTCCCGGAAGGCGGCGAAGCCGCACCAGGCGGCGAGGGCGAGCGCGGCCACCGAGACCGCGACCGTGAGGGCGTCAAGCATGCGCCCGAGGGTATTACGGCCCGAATGACCCGATGCCCTCGGCCCCGCCCCGGGGCCCGCCGCCGGTCCCGCGCGGTCCGCCGGGGCGGCCGTGGCCTTGGCCACATTCGCCGCCGCCCGCCCTTCCTTCCGTACCGCCCCGGAGCCCCCTTCACCGCAGGCCGCACGGGACGCGGGCGCTCCCGGCACCGTCCGCATGGCGTCTCAGCGCCGTCCGGAATGCGGACACCCCGCTTCCGTTCGCGACTGCGCATGCTTTACTTGCAGCCATGACCACGACGAGCAGCCGCATCCTTGCGACCGAGGCGAACACGACGCCCGGTGCTCGTTGTATGTGTCGAATGTGCGCCTTCTGAGGGCCCCCGCCTGAGCCTCGCGCCCCGAAGCGAGACCCCGACGGCCAGCCGCTCCGACCGCCCCACCGGCGCCGGACCGTGCCTGCCCCGCGCACCCCGCCCCTCCGGCCGACCGCCGAAGCGGCTTCCGTGCGCCTGACTGTCCGATTGACGAATGCCCCGTGCACGGCGGACCCACGCGTCGCGCACTCGACAGTGACGGAAACCCCTGTGATCACCACTTCGGGCCTGACCAAGGTCTACGAGTCACGCGGCCGCCAGGTCACCGCCCTGGACGGCGTCGACCTCCACGTCCGCGAGGGCGAGGTCTTCGGCGTGATCGGCCAGAGCGGCGCCGGCAAGTCCTCCCTGATCCGCTGCGTCAACCTCCTGGAGCGCCCCACCTCCGGCACCGTGACCGTCGACGGCGTCGACCTCACCGCCCTCGCCGGCAAGGGACGCCGGGCCGGCAAGGACCTCCGCCGCGCCCGCAGCAGCATCGGCATGGTCTTCCAGCACTTCAACCTGCTGTCCTCCCGCACCGTCAAGGACAACATCGAGCTCCCGCTGGAGATCCTCGGCGTGTCCGGCGCCGAGCGCTCCCGCCGCGCCCTCGAACTCCTCGACCTCGTCGGCCTCGCCGACAAGGCCAAGAACTACCCCGGCCAGCTCTCCGGCGGCCAGAAGCAGCGCGTCGGCATCGCCCGCGCCCTCGCCGGCGAGCCCAAGGTCCTCCTCTCCGACGAGGCCACCAGCGCCCTCGACCCGGAGACCACCCGCTCGATCCTCCAGCTCCTGCGCGACCTCAACCGGCAGCTCGGCCTCACCGTCCTGCTCATCACGCACGAGATGGACGTCGTCAAGACCGTCTGCGACTCCGCCGCCCTCATGCAGAAGGGCCGGATCGTCGAGTCCGGCACGGTGAGCGAACTCCTCGCCACCCCCGGCTCCCAGCTGGCCGCCGAGCTGTTCCCGGTCAGCGGCCACGCCACCGCCGCCGACCGCACCGTCGTCGACGTCACCTTCCACGGCGAGGCCGCCACCCAGCCGGTCGTCTCACAGCTCGCCCGCACGTACAACATCGACATCTCCATCCTCGGAGCCGCGATGGACACCGTCGGCGGGAAGCAGATCGGCCGCATGCGGATCGAGCTGCCCGGACGGTACGAGGAGAACGTCGTCCCGATCGGCTTCCTGCGCGAGCGGGGCCTCCAGGTCGAACCCGTCGAAGACCCGCGGGACGGGGCCGCCGCCGCGGTCCCCGCCCAGCAGCACGTGCTCGTGAAGGAGAGTGCCAAGTGACCTGGGAAGAGATGCGCCCCCTGCTCGAACAGGGCACGGTCGACACCCTCTACATGGTCCTGTGGGCCACCGTCGTCACCATCGCCGCCGGCCTCCCGCTCGGCATCCTCCTCGTCCTCACCGACAAGGGCGGACTGCTCCAGAACCGGCCCCTCAACAAGGTCGTCGGTGCGATCGTGAACATCGGCCGTTCGCTGCCGTTCATCATCCTGCTGATCGCCCTGATCCCCTTCACGACCTTCGTCGTCGGCACCTTCATCGGCCCGACCGCGATGATCGTGCCGCTCGCCATCGGCGCCATCCCCTTCTTCGCGCGCCTCGTCGAGACCGCGATCCGCGAGGTCGACCACGGCCTCGTCGAAGCCGTCCAGTCCATGGGCGGCGGCATCCCCACCATCGTCCGCAAGGTGCTGCTCCCGCAGGCCCTGCCCTCGCTGGTCGCCGCCGTCACCACCACCGTCATCGTGCTCATCGGCTACTCCGCGATGGCCGGCGCGGTCGGCGGCGAAGGCCTCGGCTCCAAGGCCGTCACCTACGGATACCAGCGCTTCGACACCACCTTCATGCTCGTCACCGTCGTCGTCCTGGTCGTCATCGTCACGATCGTCCAGCTCATCGGCGACGGGGCCGTGCGGCTCCTCGCCCGCCGCGGCCGCACCGCCTGACGGCCCCCAGACCCCACCCCACGAGCCCGGACTTGTTGTCCAGGCGTCCACCGCTCCACCGGAAAGAGGCACTCTTCGTGCGTAAGAACATCAAGCTCGCCGCCGGCTTCGCGTCCGTCACCGCCCTCGCCCTCGGCCTCACCGCCTGCGGCACCTCCTCGGACCCGGCCTCCGCCAAGGACGGGGCCGGCTCCGCCGACAAGCCGCTCGTCGTCGCCGCGTCCCCGACGCCGCACGCCGACATCCTGAAGTTCGTCCAGGACAACCTGGCCGCCAAGGAGGGCCTCAAGCTGGAGGTCAAGGAGTTCACGGACTACGTCCTGCCGAACACCGCCACCCAGAACGGCCAGGTCGACGCCAACTTCTTCCAGCACAAGCCGTACCTGGACGACTTCAACGCGAAGAACAAGACCACCATCGTCCCCGTGGTCAACGTCCACCTGGAGCCGCTCGGCCTCTACTCCAAGTCCGTGAAGTCCCTCAAGGACATCAAGGCCGGACAGACGGTCGCCGTCCCCAACGACACCACCAACGAGGGCCGGGCGCTCCACCTCCTCGCCGACAACGGCCTCATCACCCTCAAGGACGGTGTCGGCACCGACGCCAAGCTCTCCGACATCACCGACAAGAAGGGCCTGGAGTTCAAGGAGCTGGAGGCCGCCACCGTGCCCCGCGCCCTGAACGACGTCGACGCCGCCGTCATCAACGGCAACTACGCGATCGAGGCCGACCTTTCGCCGGCGAAGGACGCCCTGGTCCTGGAGAAGGGCGAGGGCAACCCCTACGCCAACCTCCTCGCCGTCAAGAAGGGCAACGAGAAGGACCCCCGGGTGGAGAAGCTCGCCAAGCTCCTCAACTCGCCCGAGGTGAAGAAGTACATCGAGGACACCTACAAGGGCTCCGTCATCCCCGCCTTCGGCGCCGTCAACTGACGCCTCCGGCACCCTCCTCGACCGCAAGGCCCCGCCCGCCCCGTCCGGCGCGCGGGGCCTTGTGCCGCCCCGCGCATGCGCGTCGGCCGCGCCATGTTGCATGCTGTGCCCTCACGGTCTTCACGTATGGAGCTGCGCATGACTACCACCTTCCCGGACGTCTCCATCAACACGGAGCGACTGGTGCTGCGCCCGTACGAAGAGGCCGACGTCCCCGCCTTCGTCGAGATGATGAACGACGAACTCGTCACCGCCTGGACCTCGGTGCCGCACCCCTACACCCGCGCCCACGCCGAGGACTGGGTCCGCAGAATCGCTCCCGCGGAGCGCACCGAGGGCCGCGGCATCGTCTTCGCCGTCACCGAGTTCCTGACCCAGCGTCTGGTCGGCACCGTCCACCTCCACTCCACCGACTGGCGCGTCCGTGCCACCGAGGTCGCCTACGTCACCGCCCCCTGGGCCCGCGGCGAGGGCTACGCCACCGAGTCCGTCCTCGCCACCGCCCAGTGGCTCTTCCGCGACCGCGGCTTCGAACGGCTCCAGCTGCGCACCGCCGCCGACAACACCGCCTCCCAGCAGGTCGCCCAGAAGATCGGCTGCATCAGCGAGGGCGTCCTGCGGGGCGCCTGGATAGCGCGCAGCCTCACCGAGGGCGGCGAGTGGACCGACATCCGCACCGACCTCATCCTCTGGGGCCTGCTCCCCGAGGACCTCGACGGCGTCGCCGACCAGATGGCCGAGGCCGGATACTCCTCCTACACCGACTGGAGCTGAGCCCTCCGGGGGCGACCCGGGGTACGCTCGACACGCCCCCGACCTGCGACGACAGCACAGGAGACAGACGCGATGGCCGACCGGGTCACGGTGATCGGCTGGGACGGCTCACCCCTCACCGCGGCGGCCCGGTCCGCGCTCTCGGCCGCCACCCTGGTGGCCGGCGCCGCCCACCACCTGGCGCTCCCCGAAGTGCCCCCCGGCGCCGAGCGCGTCCGCCTCGGCAGCGTCGGCCTCGCCGCCCGCCGGATCGCCGGCCACCGCGGCACCGCCGTCGTCCTCGCCGACGGCGACCCCGGCTTCTTCGGCGTCGTCCGGACCCTGCGCGCCCCCGAGCACGGCCTGGAGGTCGAGGTCGTCCCCGCCGTCTCCTCGGTCGCCGCCGCCTTCGCCCGGGCCGGCATGCCCTGGGACGACGCCCACGTCGTCGTCGCCCACGAGAAGACCCTGCGTCGCGCCGTCAACGTCTGCCGCGCCCACCCCAAGGTCGCCGTCCTCACCTCACCGGGCGCGGGCCCCGCCGAACTCGCCCTCCTCCTCGACGGAGTCCACCGCACCTTCGTCGTCTGCGAGCAGCTCGGCACCTCCCGCGAACAGGTCTCCGTCCTCACCTCCGACAAGGCCGCCGACCACACCTGGCGCGACCCCAACGTCGTCCTCGTCATCGGCGGCGCCGGCGGCACCGGAGCCTCCGCCGCCCCCTGGCTGATGGGCCATCACCCGGCCGCCGGAGCCGTACGGGGCTGGGCCGGGCGGTCCGGAGAGCCCGGGTCCGGGGAGTCCGGGTCCGGGGAGCGCCCCGGCATCGGCCACGATCCCACCCTGCGCGCCGTCCAGCTCGCCCGCCTCGGCCCCCGCCCCGGCGACCTCGTCTGGGACGTCGGCAGCGCCGACGGGACCTTCGCCGTCGAGGCCGCCCGCTTCGGCGCCGCCGTCATCGCCGTCGACGCGGACCCCGCCGCCCGCGCCCGCACCGAGGCCGCCGCCCGCCGCCACGGCGTCCTCCTCCAGACCGTCACCGGCCGCGCCCCGCACGTCCTGGAGAGCCTGCCCGAGCCCGACGTCGTACGGATCGGGGCCGGCGGCGTCCCCGTCGTCACCGCCTGCGCCGACCGCCGGCCCGAACGGATCGCCACCCACGCCACCACCCGCGACGAGGCCGAGGCGATCGGCACCGCCCTCACCGCCGGCGGCTACGCCGTCGAGACCCTCCTCCTGCAGACCGTCGGCCTCGATCCCGCCGACTGGACCGAGCGCGAGCGCTCCGTCGTCTTCCTGCTCACGGGCCGCCGGACCAGCGGCGCCCCCTGACCCCGGCCGGGCGCCGGGGCAGGTAGGCTGGCCGATTGTTGTACCGCGCGGGGATGTTCGGCAGGTTGTTCGTCAATGTCCCGAATCGATGACCGTCTTGACCCGTTCTCGGTGGTCACCGGCGTGCGGGACACCGGGGGGACCGCGCGACGTGGCGCAGTCCACAGCGCACCGTGGCGGATCCGCCTGCCACGATGGCCGCGGGCCGCGACAATGCATGGGTGTCGGCGCGCCTCCGTGCCGCGCGGCGCACGCGCTCGTTCTCGTTGACGGGCGCAGCTCTGAACGAACACAACGATGGGCGAGGGGTACGCATGACGGACACCGGCCAGGTCCCGGGCGAGGGACTGCCGGAGAACGCAGGCATGGTCGAGCAGCCGGGCATCCCCGCTCCGGGCGCGTACACCTACCTGGACCCCTCCGGCCCCGTCCCCGGGCAGCTCCCCGAGGACGACGACATGCTGCTGATGCCGGGCGCCCAGGGCGCCTGGAGCGAGCAGGCCCCGGGCGCCGTGCCCGCCCCGCCGGTCGCCGTCCCCGCCCCGCCCGCGGTCCCGCCGCAGGGCGGCCCCGAGGGCGCCGTGCCGCAGGCGGCCCCGGTGGGCGACCCGCTCACCGACCCGCTGCCGGACCCGCTCACCGGGCCCCTGCCCGACGGCCTCGTCCTCGCCGACCGGCTTACCGCCCCGGCCACCCCGGCGCACGGCGTCCCGCTGCCCGGCGCCACCCCGCCGCAGGGCGTGCCGCTCGCCCCGCAGCCGCCGCTCGGCACCCCGGCGCACGGCGTCCACCTCGCCCCGGCCGTCCCGCAGGAGCCCGTCGCCACCGCCCACGGCTACGAGCCCGGCATCCTCGACACCGGCGCCCACGAGGCCGCGGGCCGCGACTCCGGCTCCGTCGACCTCGGCGGGGTCCGCGCGGCGCCGGCCGCGCCGCAGGCCGCCCCCTCGCGCCGCCCGCTCCACATGGGCCCGCCCGTGCCCGAGACGGGCGGGGTCGTGCGCTCGCTCGCCGACCGGGGCCCGGCCGCGCCGGCGCCCGTCGCCCCGCAGGCCCCGGCGCCCGCCCCCGAGCACCTGGTGGCCACGGGCCCCGCGCCCGTGCCCGTACGCAACCCGGGGCCGCCCACCACCGGGCCCGAGTACTTCGACATCGCGCAGGACCAGCAGACGGCCCCGCAGGGCGCCGAGCCGTGGGCCGCGCAGCCGCAGGAGCCCCTGGCGCCCGCCGAGGCCCCCGCAGAAACGGTCGTCCCGCAGAGCGGGCAGTTCGTGCAGGTCGAGGGCTCCGTCCCGACCGCCGCGCAGCCCGCCCCGACCCCGCCGGCCGGCACCGAGATCGTCGAGCCCGAGACCGCGCCCGAGGCCCTCGTCCCCGCCCCGCGCGAGGGCGAGCCCGCCGTGACGGCCGCCCGGGACGCCGGGCAGCCGCCCGCCGAGCCGGTCGCCCCCGAGGCGGAGGCCACCACCTCCGCCGAGGAACCCGCGGCGGAGCAGCCCGCCGAGACCCCGGAGCTCCCGGAGACGGAGACGCCGGAGACGGAGACGCCGCAGGCCGGGGCTCCGCAGGCGGAGGCCTCCGTCGCCGAGGCCCCGGCCGCCGAGACCCCCGTCGCGGAGGCCCCGGAGCAGCCCGCCGAGGAGCCCGCCGCCCAGGAGCCCGCCGCCGAGACGCCGACCGTCGAGGCCCCGGAGACCCCCGCGCCCGCCGACGTACCGGCGCAGCCCGCGCCTGAGGACACCCCGGCCGAGGAAGCCCCTGCCGCCGAGCAGCCCGCGGAGCCCGAGGCCGCCGCCGTCGAGCCCCCGGCCGAGCCCGCCGCCGCCGAGGCGCCCGCCGTGGCGGAGGCCCCCGTCGAGCCCGCCGCCGAAGCCGGACCGGAACCGGAAGCGGAAGCGGCCGTGGAGCCCGCCGCCGAAGCCCTCGCGGAGACCGTCGTGGAGGCCGGCGCCGCGCCCGAGCCCGTCGCGCCCGAGACCGCCCCGGCCGAGGCCGAGCCCGTCGCCGCTCCGGCCCCCGCCGAGGCGTTCGCCGACGCCGCCGAGGTGCCCGCCGAGGCCCCCGTCGTGGCCGTGGCCGAGGAGATCCCCGTCGTGGCCGTGGCCGAGGAGGTCCCCGTCGTCGCGGAGGACGCCGCCGAGGCCGAGGAGGAGGCCGAGCCCCGCCCGGCGGCCCCCGGCTACGCCGACGCCGAGCGCGAGGCGGTGCTGCGGGTGATGCGCGAGCGCCGCGACATCCGCAACGGCTTCCGCTCCGACCCGATCCCGCACGAGGTGCTGCTCCGCGTCCTGGAGGCCGCCCACACGGCCCCCAGCGTCGGCCACTCGCAGCCCTGGGACTTCGTCGTCATCCGCTCCGCCGAGACCCGCCAGAGCATGCACGAGCTGGCCCAGCGACAGCGCGAGGCGTACGCCAAGTCGCTGCCGAAGGCCCGGGCGAAGCAGTTCAAGGAACTGAAGATCGAGGCCATCCTCGACACCCCGGTCAACATCGTGGTGACCGCCGACCCCACCCGGGGCGGCCGGCACACCCTCGGCCGCTACACGCAGCCGCAGATGGCCCCCTACTCCTCGGCCCTCGCCGTCGAGAACCTCTGGCTCGCCGCCCGCGCCGAGGGCCTCGGCGTCGGCTGGGTCAGCTTCTTCGACGAGCGCGAGATGGTCCGCGCCCTCGGCCTGCCCGAGCACCTGGAGGTCGTCGCGTACCTCTGCGTCGGCTACGTCGACGAGTTCCCCGACGAGCCCGAGCTGATGCAGGCCGGCTGGGCCAAGCGCCGCCCGCTCTCCTGGGTCGTCCACGAGGAGACGTACGGCCGCCGCGCCCTGCCCGGCGAGGAGCCGCACGACCTGCTCCAGGAGACCGTCGCCTCCATCCGCCCGCTCGACGCCAAGGCGCTCGGCGAGGCGTGGGAACGGCAGAAGCGGATGACCAAGCCGGCCGGCGCGCTCGGCATGCTGGAGATCATCTCCGCGCAGCTCTGCGGCCTCTCCCGGGCCTGCCCGCCGCCGATCCCGGAGCCCGCCGCCGTCGCGATCTTCGCCGGCGACCACGGCGTGCACGCCCAGGGCGTCACCCCCTGGCCGCAGGAGGTCACCGGCCAGATGGTGGCCAACTTCCTCGGCGGCGGAGCGGTCTGCAACGCCTTCGCCAACCAGGTCGGCGCCGAGGTCTGCGTCATCGACGTGGGCGTCGCCACCGAGCTGCCCGCCACCCCCGGCCTGCTGCCCCGCAAGGTCCGCGCCGGCACGGGCGACTTCACCACCGGTCTCGCGATGACCCGCGAGGAGACCGTGGCGGCGGTCGAGGTCGGCATCGAGACCGCCCGCGACCTGGTCGCGGCCGGGAACAAGGCGCTCCTCACCGGTGAGATGGGCATCGCGAACACCACCGCGTCCGCCGCGCTCATCTCCGTCTTCACCGGCGTCGACCCGGCCGAGGTCACCGGCCGCGGCACCGGCATCAACGACGAGACCCACGCCCGCAAGGTCGACGTGGTCCGCCGCGCCCTCGACCTGCACAAGCCGGACCCGCAGGACCCGATCGGCGTTCTGTCGCAGATCGGCGGCCTGGAGCACGCGGCCCTCGTCGGCTTCATCCTGGGCGCCGCCTCGCTGCGCACCCCGGTGATCCTCGACGGCGTCTCCACCGGCGCGGCCGCCCTGGTCGCCCGCGCCATCGCCCCCGAGTCGCTGGCCGCCTGCGTCGCGGGCCACCGCAGCGCCGAGCCCGGCCACGTCGCCGCGCTCAACAAGCTGGGCCTGCGCCCGCTGGTCGACCTGGACCTGGCCCTCGGCGAGGGCACCGGCGCCCTGCTGGCCCTCCCGCTGGTGCAGAGCGCGGCCCGCGCGATGCACGAGGTCGCGACCTTCGACTCCGCGGGCGTCACGGAGAAGTAGTCCGTACGGCCCCGGTGCCGCCGCTCCCCGAGGGCGGCGGCACCGGGGCCGCGCCATGCCCGCGCGCCCTCCCCGGCCCCCAGGGACGAGGGTCACAGGGTGCCCACGCCGGGTCACCGATATCGTGGTGCCCGGGCCGAACCCCCGCCCACCAGCCGCTTCACCGCCGCAGCGGCCCCCAGAGCCAGCCCCGCCCGAGGAGCCGCCCGCACATGGCCCAGCACGCCGAGCACCCCGCCTACCCCGTCGGCCTCCGCCTCGCCGGCCGGCGCGTCGTCGTCCTCGGCGGCGGCACGGTCGCCCAGCGCCGCCTGCCCGCCCTCATCGCCGCCGGCGCCGACATCACCCTGATCTCCCCCTCCGCCACCCCCTCCGTGGAGGCCATGGCCGAGACCGGGGAACTCACCTGGGTCCGCCGCCGCTACGAGGACGGCGACCTGGCCGACGCCTGGTACGCCCTCGTCGCCACCACCGACCCGGCCGCCAACGCCGCCGCCTCCGCCGAGGCCGAGCGCGCCCGCGTCTGGTGCGTCCGCTCCGACGACGCCGAGGCCGCCACCGCCTGGACCCCGGCCACCGGCCGCGGCGACGGCGTCACCGTCGCCGTCCTCACCGGCCACGACCCGCGCCGCTCGGCCGCCGTCCGGGACGCGATCCTGGAGGGCCTGCGCGACGGCTCCCTCGCCGCCCCCGCGCAGCGCGCCCGCACCCCCTTCGTCGCCCTCGTCGGCGGCGGCCCCGGCGACCCCGACCTCATCACGGTCCGCGGCCGCCGGCTGCTCGCCGAGGCCGACGTCGTCATCGCCGACCGGCTCGGCCCCCGCGACCTCCTGGACGAGCTGCCGCCGCACGTCGAGGTGATCGACGCGGCGAAGATCCCGTACGGCCGCTTCATGGCCCAGGAGGCCATCAACAACGCGCTGATCGAGCACGCCAAGGCCGGGAAGTCCGTCGTCCGCCTCAAGGGCGGCGACCCCTTCGTCTTCGGCCGGGGCATGGAGGAGGCGCAGGCGCTCGCCGCCGAGGGCATCGCCTGCACCGTCGTGCCCGGCATCTCCAGCTCCATATCGGTCCCCGGCGCCGCCGGCATCCCGGTCACCCACCGGGGCGTCGCCCACGAGTTCACCGTGGTCAGCGGCCACGTCGGCCCCGACGACCCGCGCTCGCTCGTCGACTGGGCCTCGCTCGCCAAGCTCACCGGCACCCTGGTGATCCTCATGGGCGTCGACAAGATAGGGAAGATCGCCGAGGCGCTCGTCGCCCACGGCAAGGCCCCCGACACCCCCCTCGCCCTGGTCCAGGAGGGCACCACCGCGGCCCAGCGCCGGGTGGACGCCACCCTCGCCACCGTCGCCGACGTGGTGAAGGCCGAGGAGGTCCGCCCGCCGGCCGTCATCGTCATCGGCCCGGTCGTCGGGGAGGGCCCCGACAAGCTCACCCGCTGACGCCCCGCACCCCCCCCGCGCGCCGGGACGGGAGGCCATCGCCGACCGTCCCGCGCATTGGCACCACACCCCGGACAAGGCAGTATCACCCCGTGGCCGAACTCATCACGATCACCGACCCCGACGACCCCCGCCTCCACGACTACACCGGCCTGACCGACGTCGAGCTGCGCCGCCGGCGCGAACCCGCCGAGGGCCTGTTCATCGCGGAGGGCGAGAAGGTCATCCGCCGCGCCCGCCAGGCCGGTTACGAGATGCGGTCGATGCTGCTCTCCGCCAAGTGGGTCGACGTCATGCGCGACGTCATCGACGAGGTCCCCGCCCCGGTGTACGCGATCCAGCCCGACCTCGCCGAACGCGTCACCGGCTACCACGTGCACCGCGGCGCCCTCGCCTCGATGCAGCGCAAGCCGCTCCCCGAGGCGGCCGAACTCCTCGCCGGAGCCCGCCGGGTGGCGGTCATGGAGTCGGTCAACGACCACACCAACATCGGCGCCATCTTCCGCAGCGCCGCCGCCCTCGGCATGGACGCCGTCCTGCTCTCCCCGGACTGCGCCGACCCGCTCTACCGCCGCTCGGTGAAGGTCTCCATGGGCGCCGTCTTCTCCGTCCCGTACGCCCGCCTGGACACCTGGCCGCGGGGTCTCGAAGCGGTCCGGGAGGCGGGCTTCAAGCTCCTCGCCCTCACCCCGGCCGAGAAGGCCACCTCCATGGACGAGGCCGCCCCGCACCGGCTGGACCGGGTCGCCCTGATGCTCGGCGCGGAGGGCGACGGCCTCTCCACCCAGGCGCTGCGCGCGGCCGACGAGTGGGTGCGCATCCCGATGGCCCACGGCGTCGACTCGCTCAACGTGGGCGCGGCCGCGGCCGTCGCCTTCTACGCCGTCACGGCCGGCCGCCCCGAGGCGTAGGCCCCCCTCCCGGCCACCGGAAACGCCCCCGGCGCCTTCGCGTGCCGGGGGCGTTCCGCGTGGGCGCGGGGTCAGCCCTGGAGGGCCTGGGCGGCGGCGATGCCCAGCGCCACCAGCAGGGTCACCACCACGAAGACGACGAGCCGCTGGCGCAGCAGCCGGGGGTTGGCCGGGCGGCGCCCGGTGGACGTCGAGCGGGCCCCCGGACGGGTTCCGGGCCGCGACTGGGGGTTGCGGGAGCCGCCGGTACGGGCGGGCGCCGAGGGGCGCGAGGACGGCCCGGCGCCGCGCCCCCTGGCCGCCGCGCGCTCCGGCTCGCGGCCCGGCGCGTCCCGCTCCGTGTACCGCTCGGTCGGCCGCAGCGTGCCGCGCTCCTCCATCCGCTCGCGGGGGGCCGGCGGCCGGGCGGACGGCAGCCCCTGCGCCTCGCGGGCCGCGATCTCCTTGAGCCGCATCGACAGCTGGAGGGTGCTGGGCCGGTCCTCCGGGTCCTTCGCCAGGCAGGCCCGGATCAGCGGCGCCAGCGCGTCCGGCACGCCCTGGAGCTGCGCCTCCTCGTGCACCACGCGGTAGAGCATGACCTCGGAACTGCCGTGTCCGAAGGGGGAGTCGCCCATCGAGGCGTACGCGAGGGTGGCGCCGAGCGAGAAGACGTCCGTCGCCGGGGTGACGGCGGCGCCCCGCACCTGCTCGGGCGCGAGGAAGCCGGGGGAGCCGACCGCGGTGCCGACGTGGGTGAGGGTGCTGGCGCCGGTGGCCCAGGCGATCCCGAAGTCGATGATGCGGGGGCCCTTGGGGGAGAGCAGGATGTTCGACGGCTTCAGGTCCCGGTGCACGACCCCGGCCTCGTGGACGGCGACCAGTCCCTCGGAGAGCGCGGCACCGATCGACGCCACGTCGGCGGCGCGCAGCGGACCCTCCTCGGCGACGCGGTCGTGCAGCGAGGGGCCGGGCACGTACTGGGTGGCGAACCAGGGCCGTTCGGCGTCCAGGTCGGCGGCGACCAGCCGGGCGGTGCAGCCGCCCCGGATCCGCCGGGCCGCCGACACCTCGCGGGCGAACCGCGACCGGAACTCCTGGTCCTCGGCCAGGTCGGGCCGGATCACCTTCAGCGCCACCCGCTGGCCGCGGCGGTCGGAGCCGAGGTACACGACCCCCATCCCTCCGGCGCCCAGCCTGCGGTGGAGCCGGAACGCCCCGACGATCCGCGGGTCCTCGCGCCGGAGCCGCATCATCGCCATGTCCGTCCCCTCGTCCGTTCGACGTGGCACAGCTTACGTAGTGCCGCCCCCACGTGCTCATAGGCCGCGCCCTCCCCCCGGCATCGATTGTCAGTGCTGAGAGGGACGGCGAGCCGTGCCGCACCGACTCTCCCCGCCAACACCCCTTGTCGTCCAGAGGACTTGACAGGGGAGCCGGGCACCTCCCGCCGTCCCGCGCCCGCCGCCGGGCCCCTCCCGCGCGCCCCGGCCCGTCCCGCCCCCCGCCGCGGGTGACCCATGTCACGCCGGGGCGCGTCCCCTCCGGGAAGACCCCCAGGCGCGCGCCCCCGTCTCCACCCAGGGGAGTACGCCGGGAGGAGCGGCGTCATCCTCCCGTAGGCCCGCAAGCCGGTACGCGGGCATGACGCCCCGGGCGCACCCGCTCCCTAGTGTGGAGTCATGCGGTGGGCGCGGCTCTCGTCCCCCGAGGAACACGCGCCCACCGCACCGGATCGGGAACACCGAGAAGCGACAGGAGAGGACCATGGCCCACACGGCACACCGGCCGACCCCCCGCCCCGCGGGACGCCGTCACCCCCTGGTGGCCACCGCCATGGTCCTCCCCCTCGCGGCCCTGCTCGTCGTCGTCTTCGGCGGCTGGGAAGCGGTGGTCACACAGGCGTCGTCCGTGGGCGTGATGCTGGGGCGCTGAGCGGCGCCCCGGACCCGGGAGAGCGGCCCGGGTCGGGGACATCGGCCGACAGCCCCGTGGGGACGGGGGTGCGGCGGACGACAGCGCAGGGGCCGGTCGGCCGGGGAGCCGACCGGCCCCTCCGCGCGCCCGCACCCGGTGTCGCCCTCCGCCCCGCGCCGCGTACGCTCGCCGGATGGACCTCGCGCAGACCACCGGTGACGTGTTGGGGGCGCTCGCCCTGACGGCCCGCCGGGCCGTGCACGGCGAGGGGGCCTGCGGGTGCGGGCCGGAGACCGTCCGGGTCCTCGCGGACCAGGAGGACGGGGCCGTCGTGCGGCACGGCGGGCTCGTCGCCAAGGCGCACGCGCCCGGGACCGACGACGGCCCGCACGCGGCCCGTCTCGCCCTCGCCGGCCGGCCGGAACTCGACGGGATCCTCCTCCCCCCGGTCCCCGGACAGCGCCCCGGCCGGGTCGCCGGACGGCCGGTGACGCTCTGGCCGTACGGGCCGCCGGTCGACCCGGGCGACCCGGACGCCGCCCCCTGGGAGGAGGCGGCCCGGCTGCTCGCCCGGCTCCACCGCACCCCGCCCCCGGCGGGCCCCCCGCTGCCCGTGACGCGCGCCCCCGCGAAGGCGGCCCTCGCCGTGGAGCGGATGCTCCGTACCGCGCCGGACCACCCGGCAGCGGCCACCGTCCTCGCGGCCTGGCGCACCGTCGGCGGGGCCCGCTCCGGCGAGGGGGCCGGCGGCACGCGCGCGTACCTGTGCCACGGCGACTTCCATCTCGGCCAGCTCGTCCGGGACTTCCGCGGCGCGTGGCGGCTCATCGACGTCGACGACGCCGGACTCGGCGACCCCGCCTGGGACCTGGCCCGCCCCGCCGCCTGGTTCGCCGCCGGGCTGCTCCCGGCGGACGTGTGGGCGCGCTTCCTCGGCGCGTACCAGGAGGAGGGCGGCCCGGCCGCCGGCGCCGACCCCTGGGTCCGTCTGGACCTGCCCGCCCGGGCCCTGACCGTACAGACCGCGGCCCTCGCGCTCGCCAAGTCCACCGCGGAGGGGCGCGAGGTGGACGAGGTCGAGGCAGTGATGATCGACACCTGCGCCCGGATCGCGCTTTCCCGAACCGGCTCCGCCTCCGCCGCGTCCTCTTAAGCTGAACCCAGTATTCGAACGGCAAGCAGGGGAGTTGAGCCGAGCATGCAGTGTCCCAAGTGCCACGCGGCGATGCACACGTACAACCGCAACGGCGTCCAGATCGAGCAGTGCAGCGGCTGCCGCGGGATCTTCCTGGACTACGGCGAGCTGGAGGCCCTGACCCGCCTGGAGTCCCAGTGGCAGGCCCCGCCCGCCCCGCCGGCCGCCTACCCGGCCCAGCCCGCTCCCGCCGCGCCCGCCTGGGGCGCCCCGCACGGCGGCCACCACGGCGGTCACTACCGGCAGCGCGGCTTCGGCCGGATGCTCTTCTCCTCCTGAGCCCTTCCGGCCGGGCCCGCCGTGCGCGGACCCGGCCGGGGTGCGCGGGCCCGGCCGGAGTGCGCGCCGGTCCGTCCGGCACGACGACGAAGCCCCCGTCCGCAGGTGCGGGCGGGGGCTTCCTCTTCCTGTGCGCGATACTGGGATTGAACCAGTGACCTCTTCCGTGTCAGGGAAGCGCTCTCCCGCTGAGCTAATCGCGCGGGTCGCACCCGAGGGCGCGGGGGATGTGGTGCGCGATACTGGGATTGAACCAGTGACCTCTTCCGTGTCAGGGAAGCGCTCTCCCGCTGAGCTAATCGCGCGGGTCGCACCCGAAGGTGCGGGGGATGTGGTGCGCGATACTGGGATTGAACCAGTGACCTCTTCCGTGTCAGGGAAGCGCTCTCCCGCTGAGCTAATCGCGCGGGGGATCCGGGGATCCGGGACCCGAAGGTCCAGTGGACGATACTGGGATTGAACCAGTGACCTCTTCCGTGTCAGGGAAGCGCTCTCCCGCTGAGCTAATCGTCCTTGGAGGTGGAGACGGGATTTGAACCCGTGTAGACGGCTTTGCAGGCCGTTGCCTCGCCTCTCGGCCACTCCACCAGGAGTGAATACGGGGGTTCGGGAAGATCCCCCACATCGAGCGGACGACGAGATTCGAACTCGCGACCCTCACCTTGGCAAGGTGATGCTCTACCAACTGAGCCACGTCCGCTTGTCGGTTCCGGCCCGCTTGCGCGTCCCGGCGACGTGTTGAACTCTAGCGGATTCCGGGGCCAGTACAAAAACGCGTTTCCGCAGCGTGCTGACCTGCGCGCCCTTCGCCGCGCCCGGCGCGGGCTCCCGGAGGGTTCGAACGGTGTTCACCCGCCGTGTCCCCGGGGTCGCGGGGAGCCCCCGTCGCCCGCGCGCCCCGTGGCCCGGGACGACCCGACCTAGACTCGTTGCGTGTACGACCTTGCTCCCCTGGCCCGCTTCGGCGGCCTCGTCGCGACCGACCTCCGGGACGTCACCCATGATCCCGGGGCACTGGACTCCACCGGCTTCTGGGCCGTCTGCGCCGACTTCGAGGGCCGGCTCACCTGCGCCCGTTTCGGAGACGTCCGCAAGGCGCCGGTGCCCCCCGCCGTCCCCGGCGCGTGGGCCGGCCCACGCCCCGGCGACTGGACGTCGTCGCTCGACCGCGCCGCGTACACCGCCGGCGTGCGGAAGATACGCGAGCACATCGCGCGCGGCGAGGTCTACCAGGCGAACCTCTGCCGGGTGATGAGCGCGCCGCTGCCCGATCCGGCCGCGGCCGACGTGGACGCCCTCACCGCGCTGCTCGCGGCCGGCAACCCCGCCCCGTACGCAGGCACGATCCGGCTGCCCGCGCACGGCGTGGAGATCGCCACCGCCTCGCCCGAGCTGTACCTCCGGCGCGAGGGCGACCGGGTCTCCTCCGGCCCCATCAAGGGGACCGGCCGGACCGCCGCCGACCTGCTGCCCAAGGACCACGCCGAGAACGTGATGATCGTGGACCTGGTCCGCAACGACCTCGGCCGCGTCTGCGAGACCGGCTCCGTCGCCGTGCCCGCCCTGTGCGAGCTGGAGGAGCACCCCGGCCTCGTCCACCTCGTCTCCACCGTCAGCGGGGTGCTGCGCGAGGACGAGGGCTGGCCCGGGCTGCTCGCCGCCACCTTCCCGCCCGGCTCCGTCACCGGCGCCCCCAAGTCCAGCGCCCTGCGGATCATCGAGGCCCTGGAGACCGTGCCGCGGGGCCCCTACTGCGGGGGCGTCGGCTGGGTGGACGCCGACAGCGGCCACGGCGAGCTGGCCGTCGGCATCCGCACCTTCTGGATCGACCGCGCGCAGGGCGTCCTGCGCTTCGGCACCGGCGCCGGGATCACCTGGGGCTCCGACCCCGAGCGGGAGTGGGAGGAGACCGAGCTGAAGGCCGCCCGCCTGGTCGCGATAGCGTCGGGCGCCTACGAGTCGGGCGCCCCGGACAGCGACGTCGCGGGGGCGAGCGGAAAGGCCATCTCTCGATGAAGATCTGGGTCAACGGCGGGCTGCACGACGAGGAGACCGCCAGGGTCTCCGTCCTGGACCACGGACTGACCGTCGGCGACGGTGTCTTCGAGACCGTCAAGGCCGAGCGCGGTGAAACGTTTGCCCTCACCCTCCACCTGGAGCGGCTGACCCGGTCCGCCCGCGGCCTCGGCCTGCCCGACCCCGACCTCGACGAGGTCCGCAGGGCCTGCGCCGCCGTCCTGGAGGCCAACCCGCTGGAGCTCGGCCGGCTCCGCATCACGTACACCGGCGGCCTCTCCCCGCTCGGCTCGGAGCGCGGCGACGCCGGCCCCGGCCTGGTCGTCGCCGTCGGCGGGACCTCCCGCCGCCCCGACACCACCGCCGTGGTCACCGTCCCCTGGACCCGCAACGAGCGCGGCGCCCTGACGGGCCTGAAGACCACCTCGTACGCGGAGAACGTCGTCGCCCTCGCCCGGGCGAAGGAGGCCGGCGCCACCGAGGCCCTCTTCGGCAACACCGCCGGCCGGCTCTGCGAGGGCACCGGCTCCAACGTCTTCGTCGTGCTCGACGGCCGGATCCACACCCCGCCCGTCTCCTCCGGCTGCCTTGCCGGCATCACCCGCGCGCTGGCCGCCGAGTGGACCGGCGCCGTCGAGACCGACCTGCCGATCGACGTCCTGGAGACCGCGGAGGAGGTCTTCCTCACCTCCACCCTGCGGGACGTCCAGGCCGTCCACCGCGTCGACGGGCGCGAACTTCCCGGCGCCCCCGGCCCGGTCACCGCCAAGGCCATGCGGATCTTCGAGGAGCGGGCCGCCGCCGACCGGGACCCCGTGCTCGGCTGAATCCGGATGACGGGGGACCCCCCGGATGGGTAGAACACCCCTGATGACCACCACCCTGCGGCCGACCGAGCCGCTTCAGCACTCCGCCGACGGCGGCCGTTCGCGCACCTACGACATCTGCGTGAACAGCCGCCGGGTCGGCTCCGTCCGCGTCGCCACCGATCCGAACTTCGGAGCCGCGGCGGGACTGGTCGAACGGCTCCGGGTCGACGAGCCGGACCGCGGCCGGGGCCGGGGCACGGTGGCCGCCCTCGCCGCCGAGGAGGTGCTGCGCGGCTGGGGCTGCGCGGACGTGTCGATATCGGTGCCCGCCGGAGCGGCCGCCGCACTCGCCCTGGCCCGCGCCCTCGGCTACGCCGAGCGCAGCCGGAACATGCTCAAGGAACTCACCGGCCCGGCGCCCGTGCCGCCGCCCGGCGTCGAGGTGCGGCCCATGACCGAGGAGGAGTTCACGGTCTGGGAGGCCGCGGCCAGGGAGGCCTTCGCGCGGAGCTGGACCGACCGGGGCGTCCCCGAGGACCAGGCCCGCGCCAAGGCGGAGGCCAGCCACCGCGAGCTGCTGCCCCGGGGGCTCGCCAGCCCCGGCACGGCGATCCACGTCGCCGTCGCCGGCGGACGGGTCGTCGGCCACGTCTGGACCGGCGTGCGGGAGCTGGAGCCGGGCGTGAGCGCCGGGTACGTGTACGACGTCGAGGTCGTCGCGGAGCAGCGCGGCAAGGGCTACGGCCGGGCGCTGATGCTGCTCGCCGAGCGCGTGGTGCGGGAGGCCGGGGAGACCCTGCTCGGACTGCACGTCTTCGCGGGCAACACCCCGGCGATCCGGCTGTACGAGTCGCTCGGCTACCGGACCACCCACGTCAACAGCTCCAAGCCGCTGCTCTGAGGGCCCGGTGCCGGGCTTCCCGGACGGGACGGAGGTCAGCCGGCCAGCAGGCGGTCGGCGATCTCCTCGATCCGGGCGCGCAGGCCCTCCTGGCTCTTGCCGCCGTCGAGGCGCTCCCCGCCGATGAGGTAGGTCGGGGTGCCGGTGACCTTGAGGGCCTGGCCCTCGGCCTGGTCGGCGTCGACCGTGAGCAGGTGACGGCCGTCGATCAGCGCGGTGTCGAACTCCTCGGCGTCCAGGCCGAGTCCGGCCGCGACCTCCAGGAGCACCGGCTCGCCCCGCTCGGCGAGGTCGGCGGTCCGGGCCAGCAGGGCCTCGGCGTAGGCCCAGCCCCGTCCCTGGTCGAACGCCTCCTCGGCGGCCTGGGCGGCGGCGTAGGCGTGCTTGTTCTTGGCGAGCGGGAAGTGGCGCAGCCGTACGTCGAGCCGGTCGCCGTACCGCGCGCGCAGCGCGTGGAGGTCGTCGAGGGCCTGGAAGCAGTCCGGGCACTGGAGGTCGAACCACGCCTCCAGGACGACCGGGGAGGGTGCGGTGGTGGAATCACTCATGACCGGCAGTCTTCCAGTCCCGCCGCCCGGGACCCCCATCGGCACCGTACGGGGCCCGACCGGGACCTGAGGAGGAGATCCCGTCCGGGACGACCCGGAGATCTCCCTGAGACGGCGCCGTGGGCGTGGCCCCCGGCGCCGGTGCCGGTGCAGGATGGAAGGGACGCGCCACCCGGGAACTGGAGGATCGCATGCTCGCCGAGACCATCTGCTCCGCGTTGTCCGCGGCGGGGCTGGGCATCGCCGCGATCACGGCGTACCGGAAGAAGTACCTCTCCGCGGCCCGGGTCGCCGGCTGGTCGCTGGTGCCGCTGGGCCTGGTGATGACCGGGGCCGTCGAATGGGCCTTCGACACCGTCTTCAGCCCGGTGGCCTGGGCCGGCTTCGGCGTGCTCGGGGCCGCCTGGCTGCTGTTGCTGACGACCCGGGGCGTCGAGCGGCGCAGGGGCGGCCGGAAGGCGGCCGGCGGGGGAGCGGAGCCCGCGGCGGTCGCGCCCGGTGCCCCGGCCCCGGCCCGGGACGCCCTGGCCCGGCCCGCGGCGGGCAGACCGGCGCGCGGTGGGGACGCCGAGGACTTCAGCGACATCGAGGCGATTCTGAAGAAGCACGGAATCTGACCGCTTCTGGCCGTTGCCTGCCGGGCCTCGACCGGGCTCTGATCCGGAGATCCACGGGAAGGGATGAACCGCCCCGCGCGGGGGCGGTTTCCGGTCTTTCCGGGGCGCGCGGTGCGCGATCATCCCCCCGAGATGCTGGAAACCTCGCGGGAACCCGCCCCCGCCTCCGCCGAGTCCGCCCCCGCCGCCGACCCCCCGCTCGACGAGCCGAGGGGCTGTCTCTTCGCGCTGTCGCAGCCACCGCTGATGATCTTCCTGGCGGTGATCGGGGCGCTCCTCCTGATGGCGGCCCTGCACGACCTCTACGTGCTGTGAGGCGCGCTCCGGCCGGTGGTGCCCGGCGGCGGGATCAGCCGCCGGCCTCCTTGCGGCGGGCCCGGTAGGCGGCCACGTGGAGCCGGTTGCCGCAGGTGCGGCTGTCGCAGTAGCGGCGGGAGCGGTTGCGGGAGAGGTCGACGAAGGCGCGGCCGCAGTCCGGCGCCTCGCACCGGCGCAGCCGCTCGCGCTCGCCCGAGACGACGATGAAGGCGAGTGCCATCCCGCAGTCGGCGGCCAGGTGGTCGGCGACCGAGGCGCCCGGCGCGAAGTAGTGCACGTGCCAGTCGTAGCCGTCGTGGTCGGTGAGCTGCGGGGTGGTGCCCGCGGCGGCCACCAGCTGGTTGATCAGCGGGGCCGCGATCCGCGCGTCGGGGGCGGAGAAGACGGCGGCGAAGCGGTCGCGCACCTCGCGGACGGCCCGCAGGTCCCCGGCGTCCAGTTCGCCCACGTCGCTGATCCGGTGCTCGCGCACGAAGACGCCCAGCGCGTCGAGGTCCGCGAGCGTGTCCTCACGGTCGCCCTGCGCGGCGGTGTTCATCAGATCGACGACGGTGTCGAGGGCGATCCGGGTGTCGTGGGGGATGAGCACGCTTCGCTCCCTGGCCGGCCGCGGGCGGGCGCCCGCGGATGGGAGACGACTCTAGCGCGCCCCGGAAAAGCGCGACGGCGCCCTTCACCACGCCGGCTGCGTGGTGAGGAGCGCCTGAGGTCGAGCGGTCGTGGCTGCCCGCGCGGCGCCGTCGCCCCGAGTCGGACGGCGCCGTGCGGTCTGTGGCCTGGCTCAGCTGTCGGCCAGGATGTGGGACAGCTCGGTATCGAGGTCGAAGTGCCGGTGCTCGGTGCCCGGTGGCACCGCGGCGTCGGTCCGCTTGAGGAACGACTCCAGGGCCCGCGCCGGGGCCTCGAGCAGGGCCTCGCCCTCGGGCGAGCTCAACGCGATGCAGACGACTCCCTGGCCGTGACTACGGGAAGGCCAGACCCGGACGTCGCCCGTGCCGGTGGGCCGGTGCAGCCCCTCGGCGAGAAGGTCGCGGGCGAAGACCCACTCGACCGTCTCCTCGGCTCCGGTGTGGAAGGTGGCGTGCACGGCGTACGGATCCGCCGTGTCATACCGCAGGCCCGCGGGTACAGGCAGTGAGGACTCGCTCGACACAACGAGGCGCAGGTGCAGCTCGCAGCTCACCACGGTGTTCATAAGCGCCAGGGCCTTTCGCTCAGTGTGCGCTCGGGGATTCGCACGTCGGCGAAATCGACATGCCACCTCCGGTGCCGTTGTAAACCCCTCTGTCGGTTTTGTGATCGTTCAGGTAGCTCGGACGGCGGTATGTAACTTTGGGTAATACCGCCATACCGGTGGGGCTGGTGAGTCGGGTAAATTGGCCCCATGAATGCGGAGAGTGACGAGCGCACCCCTGAGCCCCAGCCCGCCGAGCAGGCCGAACTGGGATCCCGCGCCCCGGAGTTCATCAAGGCCCGCCGGGGCCTGCACCTGAGCTGGCAGGTCGGCGTCTTCATCGTCGGACTCGCCGTGATCGTGGCGGGCATCCTGATGCTCGTCTTTCCCGGGCCCGGCTGGCTCGTCATCTTCGCCGGCATGGCGATCTGGGCGACCGAGTTCGTCTGGGCGCAGATCGTGCTCCGCTGGACCAAGCGCAAGGTCACCGAGGCCGCCCAGCGCGCCCTCGACCCCAAGGTCCGGCGTCGCAACATCACCCTCACCGTCATCGGCCTGGTGATCATCGCCGCCCTGCTCGGCTGGTACCTCTGGAAGTTCGGCATCGTCATGCCCTGGAAGATCGACGAATGACCCGGGGATGGTTCGGAAGCCCCGCTGACATGCGGTAATGTTTGCGGTGCGCCGGGGCGATTAGCTCAGCGGGAGAGCACTTCGTTCACACCGAAGGGGTCACTGGTTCGATCCCAGTATCGCCCACCACCCGGCCCGAGGGCCCGGAGACGACCACTGTCTCCGGGCCCTCGGCACGTTCCGGCCCCGGCTCACCGCATCCGGGCCAGCCGCTCGCGCAGCATCCGCGCCTCGCACAGCCGCCGCTCGTACGTCGCCCCCACGGCGAGCAGCAGCAGGCCCGCCGCCGCCGGCGGCAGCCAGCGCGGCAGCGCGCCGACCAGCTGCACCACGTACGGCGCCAGCTCGTGCGCCCCCACCAGGACCAGTGCCGTCCCGCCGAGCACCAGCGGCGCCTGGAGCCGGAACCGTGCCCCGAGCAGCGTCACCGCCAGTGCCCCCGCCCCCAGCAGCAGGGGTCGCACCCAGTCCGGGTCCGACCACACCGCCGCCAGGCCCGGCACCAGCGTCACCGCGAGCCCCGGGCCGTACGCGGCCCAGGACGAGGCCTCCGGATCCCGGCGCCGCCGCAGGAGGCCCACCACCAGCGCCGGCACCGTCACCGGCAGCGTGTACGCCTCCGGGACCGACACGCCCCAGACCGCCAGCCGCACCCAGGCCGCGGCCAGGAACAGCGCTCCCGCCGTCCACGAGGCCGGCCGGCGCCGCTCCGGCCGCAGCGCCGTCGCCGCCGCGACCACCCCGCCCAGCGCCAGCGCCAGGGCGAGCACCGCAGGCCGCGGCACCGTGAGCGCCACCCCCAGGGCGCCGACCGCCACTCCGGTCGGCTCCGCCGCGACCGACCGGACCCGGACCGCCAGGGCCGCCGTGCCCGCCGGCACGAGCAGCAGCACCAGCCCCGCCGCGGCCGCGGACAGCCCGGCCGCCGCGGCCCCGGCCCCCGCCAGGCCCGCCGCCGCGAGCACCGCCGCACCCGCCGCCGTCTCGCGGACCGCCCCGGCGCCGAGCACGGCCGCCGCCGTGAACAGCGCCAGCAGCACGCCCAGCACCACGAAGGTCGCCGCCCGCACGTCCAGCGCCAGGAGCAGCGCCGAACCCGCCGAGGCCAGTCCCGCCGCCAGACCGGTCCACCCCAGCAGCGCACCCGGCGCCGGCGGAGCCGCCGGCACGGCGGCCCCCGCCGTCCAGGACGCGCCCCAGGCGCCCTCCGGGCGCTCCGGCACCGACCCGGGCGCGGGCTCCGGCTCGGGCTCCGGCAGGCCACGGGCCGCCGCGCCGGGCCGCACCGCGAGCCCGAGCGCCGCGGCCGTCGCCACCAGCCGGACGGCGAGCCCCGCCGCGTACGACAGCTCCAGGGCGACCGGCAGCGCCGTCAGCAGCGCCCACCCGAGCGCCACCGCGCCCCACCGGCCCCAGACCCCTCCCGCCGTCGCCGCGGCGACGGCGCCGAGCAGCAGCACCAGGACCGCCGTCGCCGGATGGTCCGCGAGCACCGGCGCGGCGTGCCTCCCCGACCAGAGCCCCGCGCTCCGGTCCGCAGGCCCCAGCACGCCCGCCAGGACCGGCGGCAGCGCCCACAGCACGCCGACCGCCGCGACCCCGCCCCCGGCGAGCCCGAACCCGGCCCGCACGGCCCCCGGGATCCACCCCGCGCGGACCGGACGCCACAGTGACGCCAGGGCCAGCCCGCAGACCGCGTACACCGGCACCGTCCACTCCGGGGGCAGCGCGGCCCGCGGCGGTCCGCCCACGGCCGCCACCGCCGCCAGACCGGCCACCACCGCGAGCGCCGAGGCCGCCGGCCGGACCGCCCGGGCCGCGTACAGGCACAGCGCGGCGCAGCCGAGCAGCAGCGGCGCACCCGTCCACGGACTCGTCAGCGAGAGCCAGGTGCCGACGGGCAGCGCCCAGGCCGCCAGGACGCCCGCCGACGCCCCCGCCGCGATCCGCGCCTCCGCCCGCACCGGGCGGCCGAGCAGCAGCACGTCCGCCGCCGCCGTCAGCACCGCCGCCCACGCCACGGCCGCCGGACCGCCGCCCGCCGCCAGCACGCCCAGCGGCAGCGGGAGCTGCGCCGCGGCCACCGCCGCGGGGAACGGCAGCCGCAGCCGCCGCAGCAGCCCGCCGTACCCGGCCCACAGGCCCGCCAGGACCGCCGAGGCGACCGCCGCGTAGCCGAGCCCGTCCGTCCCCGGCAGCGCCACCCGGTGCAGGGCGTACGCGTCGAGGACCGTCAGGACCAGACCCAGCGCCCCCACCGCCTCCGCCGTCGACGCCAGCCCCCGGCGCAGCAGCACCGCCGGCGCCGCCAGCGCGGCCGAGGTCACCGCGAGCAGCACCGCCGAGCGCCCCGCGATGCCCATCGAGCCCCAGCTCACCAGCGTGAACGCGAGCGCGGCGATGGCCAGCAGGGTCCCGCCCAGGGTCAGCAGCACGTTCTGCGCGCCGCGCGGCGAGGTCTCCGCCGGGGTCACGGCCCCCGGGAACGGCGGGGCGGCGGGCCGGGCGGGCGGCGCGTACAGCACGCCCAGCAGCCAGGCCCGCCGGGCCAGCAGCTCGGCACGGCGCGCGTCGAGCCGGGCCAGTTCGGCGTCGACGCGCCGCAGCTCCTCGACGGGGGGCGGGTTCGTGTCCATGCCCGGAGTGTCGCGCCGCGCCCCCGCACGGGGAATGCGCGCTGCTACTCAGATCCGGCCCGAGTACCCACACTGGACCCATGGACTGGTGCCGGTACCGCTTCCGCAGCGTCTGGCGGCTCGCCGCCCCGCCCGACCGGGTCTACGCCGTCCTCGCCCGCGCCGAGGACTACCCCCTCTGGTGGCCCCAGGTCCGCGCCGTCGTCCCCCGCGACGACACCAGCGGCACCGCCCGCTTCCGCTCCCTGCTCCCGTACGACATCGAGGTCACCGTCCGCGCCCTGCGCCACGACCCGGCGGCCGGCGTCCTGGAGGTCCGGCTCGACGGCGACCTGGAGGGCCGGGTCCGCTGGACCCTCACCGCCGACGGCGCCGGCACCCGCGCCCTGTACGAGCAGGAGGTGGAGGTCAGGGCCCGGCCGCTGCGCCTCCTCGCCGTCCCCGGCCGCCCCTTCTTCCGCGCCAACCACGCGCTGATGATGCGCGGCGGGAGACGGGGACTCGCCGCCCACCTGCGCTCCGAATGAATTTGGAGCCCGGCCCGGAAGCCCTGTATGGTTCAACCCGTTCCCGGGCGATTAGCTCAGCGGGAGAGCACTTCGTTCACACCGAAGGGGTCACTGGTTCGATCCCAGTATCGCCCACCGGGAGAGGCCGGTCCGTCATCGCGACGGACCGGCCTCGGCCTTTTCCGGCCCTCCTCACGCCGCCTTGCGCAGCTCCGCGCGGAGCGGCCACGCCGGATCCACCAGCTCCGGCGTCCCCTGCCGGGTGAACCACGCCTGGAGGCCCCGCGCCTGCGCCGCGTGCCACACCGCCTGGAGGGTGTGCAGCTCCGCCGGCGACAGCCGCTCCAGTCGGGACGCGAACCGCCGCCCCACCGCGCGCACCACCTCCAGCGCCGCCGTGGCGTCCGCCGCCGCGTCGTGCGCCCCCGCCAGCTCCACCTCGTAGTGCGCGCACAGGTCGGTCAGCGTCCTGCGGCCCTTGCGGTACCGGTCCAGGTGCTTGTCCAGGACTCGCGGGTCGAGCACGCACAGCGAGGTGTGCTCCAGGTACCGGCCCAGCGTCGACGCCCGATGGCGCCTCAGCTCCCGGTCCAGGATGGTGAGGTCGAACGGCGCGTTCATCACCACCAGCGGCCGGCCGGCCGCGTTCTGCTCCGCCAGGGCGCGCCCCAGCTCCTCCATGACGGGCGACGGCCACCGGCCGTTCCGCTGGAGGTGATCGTCCGTCAGCCCGTGCACCGCCGTGGCCCCTTCCGGCACCGGTATGCCCGGGTTGACCAGCCAGCGGCTCACCCGGGGCCGCGCCCCGGCCGCGTCCTGGACGACGAGCGCGGCGGACACGATCCGGTCCTGCTCGACGTCCACTCCGGTGGTCTCCGTGTCGAAAGCGGCCAGGGGCCCTTCGTACCAGTTCGTCGTCATACCCGAACTCCTCGCACCCGCGCGGCAGATGGCCAACCCCCTGCCCCGAAGCGGTGATACCCGGACTGTTTGCGCCGTACGCGGACCGGTCACAACACAGGGGACGGGGAAGGACGTTCACATGGCGCTCGCCCAGCCCGAGTCGGGAGGGCTGCCGCCCCAGCGGGCGGCCCCGGCACGCGGCTCACTCGCCACCACCGCCTGCATGGAGACCCTCCAGGTGGGATACCTGCACGCCGTCGCCGCCGCGGCGGGCTGCTCGCTCGGGCAGCCCTTCCCGGACAACGGCGTCGACTGGCACGTGAGCCACGGCTCGCCCGGACACACCGTCGACGACGAGGTCACCATCAAGGTGCAGCTCAAGTGCACCTACCAGCTGTCGGCCCGACCCACGGGGAGCACCTTCCCCTTCACCCTCGACAACGACCACCTGGTGAAACTGGCCCGGACCCCCGTGGCGGTGCACAAGATCCTGGTCGTGATGATCGTTCCGAGAGACCCGGAGGACTGGCTGAGGGCGAGCCACGACCGGCTCGACCTGCGGCACTGCTGCTACTGGATGAACCTGGCCGGGCACCCGGTCACCGGACGCCGCCGGACCACCGTGCGCGTCCCCACGGCACGGATCTTCGACGACCGGGCGCTCTGCGAGATCATGACCCGGGTCGGCCGGGGAGGGAGACCCTGATGCACCGACCGATCGACGAACCCGGACCCGGGGCGGGGGACGGGGCCGGGCGCGGTCCCGTCCCGCCGCCCCACCGCCCCCACCCGGTGCCCCCCGCCGACACCGGCGGCTGGGCGGCGCCGGGCGACGGCGTGCCCGACCCCGGCCGGGTCGACCCGCGCGTCCTCGGCGCCCTCCTCGCCCGGCACGGCTGGCAGCGCCGGGGCGGGGCCGCCGGCCGCTACGGCCGCTGGACACCGCCCGGGAGCGGACCGGGGAGCGGCGGCACCAGCCTCCTCGTCCCCGACACCCTCGCCTTCCCCGACTGCGAGGACCTGATCGGCGAGGCCCTCACCGCCCTCGCCCGCAGCGCCACGCCCTCCGCCCGCGAGGTCCTCACCGGCCTCGCCGTGCCCAGTGACGAGGTCCGCTGGTGGCGCGAGGTGCCCCCGGGCCCGGCCGGCACCGTGCCCTGGCCCGTACAGGAACAGCTGCGCTCCGCCGCCCGCAAGATCCTCCTCGCCGGCGCCCTCGCCGTGCGCGGACGGGCCGGCTACCACGGCTCCCGGCATCGGGCCGCCGCCCGGGCCGCCCTCGAACCCGTCGTCGTCGGCACCGACCCCGGCGGCCGCGCCCTCACCGCCTTCCTGCCCGTCCCGCCCGGCCGCCCCGTCGCCGTGCGGCTGTACCACGCCCTGCACGCCGCCCGCGAGGCCGTCGACTACCAGCGCGCCACCGGCGGCATGGAGGCCTTCGACTCCGCCGTCGGGGCCGGTGTGAGCCGTGAGCTCACCGAGGCGCTCATCGCCCTCGTCCGGGGGACCGAAGGCGCCCGCGTCGCCCTCGCGTGGGCGCCCGCCGCCGGCGTCCCCGAAGGCTGCGCGGCCCGGCCCGAGCCCGTCGAGTTCTCGCCCGGTGACCTGCCCGCGCTGCGCGAGGCGAGCGCCCGCTACCTCACGGACGAGCCCTCCGTGCCGGTGCGCCTCACCGGTGCCGTCGTCCGGATGCGCCGCTCCGGGCCGCGCGGCGAGGGCCGGGTCAGGCTCCGGGTCCTCGGCGGCGCGGACGTCGGCCACGTCCGGGTCACCCTGGACGAGGAGGCGTACCGCACCGCGGGCCACGCCCATCTCGTCGGTCTTCCCATCCGGGTCGTCGGCCGGCTGGAGAGCCGCGGCGGCTTCCGCCGCCTCACCGGCGCCTCCGGCGTGGTCGCGGTGCAGGTGGACGAGGCGGAGCGGGACCGGCTGATGAAGTCCCTCCAGGGGAGCGACGGGGAAGCGGACTTCTTCGAGGAGGCGTGCGGGCCGGAGGAGGAGCGGTGAGCGGGGCGCGGCCGGGCCCGTAAGATCGAGGGGACGCGGCACCTCGTCTCTGCCGCGCCCCGCCGGCGCCGGCACCTCGTGTCTGCCAGCGCCCCGATGCATGGAGTACCCGTGTCCGAAGTCCGTGTGACCGTCCAGACCGCCTCGGGACCAGAGGAGAGGACGGTGAGCGCGGGCACCACGGCCGGCGCCCTGTTCGCCGACGACCGCACCGTCATCGCCGCCCGCGTCGCGGGCGAGCTCAAGGACCTCTCGTACGAGCTCGCCGAGGGCGACCTCGTCGAGGGCGTCGAGATCTCCTCCCCGGACGGCCTCGACATCCTGCGCCACTCCACCGCGCACGTGATGGCGCAGGCCGTGCAGGAGCTCTTCCCCGAGGCCAAGCTGGGCATCGGCCCGCCGGTCCGTGACGGCTTCTACTACGACTTCGACGTCGAGAAGCCGTTCACGCCCGAGGACCTCAAGGCCATCGAGAAGAAGATGCAGGAGATCCAGAAGCGGGGGCAGAGGTTCGCCCGCCGCGTGGTCTCCGACGAGGACGCCCGCGAGGAGCTCGCCGACGAGCCGTACAAGCTGGAGCTCATCGGCATCAAGGGCTCCGCGGCCGTGGAGGACGGCACCGACGGCGCGAACGTCGAGGTGGGCGGCGGCGAGCTGACCATCTACGACAACCTCGACGCCAAGACCGGCGAGCTGTGCTGGAAGGACCTCTGCCGCGGTCCCCACCTGCCCACCACCCGGAACATCCCGGCGTTCAAGCTGATGCGCAACGCGGCCGCCTACTGGCGCGGCAGCGAGAAGAACCCGATGCTCCAGCGCATCTACGGCACCGCCTGGCCGTCGAAGGACGAGCTGAAGGCCCACCTCGACTTCCTCGCCGAGGCCGAGAAGCGCGACCACCGCAAGCTGGGCAACGAGCTCGACCTCTTCTCCATCCCGGACGAGATCGGCTCCGGCCTCGCCGTCTTCCACCCCAAGGGCGGCATCATCCGCCGGGTCATGGAGGACTACTCGCGCAAGCGGCACGAGGAGGAGGGCTACGAGTTCGTCTACTCGCCGCACGCCACCAAGGGCAAGCTGTTCGAGAAGTCGGGCCACCTGGACTGGTACGCCGAGGGCATGTACCCGCCCATGCAGCTCGACGAGGGCGTGGACTACTACCTCAAGCCCATGAACTGCCCGATGCACAACCTGATCTTCGACGCGCGCGGCCGCAGCTACCGCGAGCTGCCGCTGCGCCTGTTCGAGTTCGGCACCGTGTACCGGTACGAGAAGTCGGGCGTCGTGCACGGCCTGACCCGGGCCCGCGGCTTCACCCAGGACGACGCGCACATCTACTGCACCCGCGAGCAGATGGCGGAGGAGCTCGACAAGACCCTCACCTTCGTCCTGAACCTGCTCCGCGACTACGGTCTGACCGACTTCTACCTGGAGCTGTCGACCAAGGACCCGGAGAAGTTCGTCGGCTCCGACGAGGTGTGGGAGGAGGCCACCGCCGTCCTCCAGCAGGTCGCCGAGAAGCAGGGCCTGCCGCTCACCCCCGACCCGGGCGGCGCCGCCTTCTACGGCCCGAAGATCTCGGTGCAGGCGCGGGACGCCATCGGCCGCACCTGGCAGATGTCGACCGTCCAGCTCGACTTCAACCTGCCGGAGCGCTTCGACCTGGAGTACACCGCCCCGGACGGCACCAAGCAGCGCCCGGTCATGATCCACCGCGCGCTCTTCGGCTCGATCGAGCGGTTCTTCGCGGTGCTCCTGGAGCACTACGCGGGCGCCATGCCGCCGTGGCTGGCCCCGGTCCAGGCGACCGGCATCCCGATCGGCGACGCGCACGTCGGCTACCTTCAGGAGTTCGCCGCCAAGGCGAAGAAGCAGGGCCTGCGGGTGGAGGTCGACTCCTCCTCGGACCGGATGCAGAAGAAGATCCGCAACGCGCAGAAGCAGAAGGTCCCCTTCATGATCATCGCGGGTGACGAGGACATGGCCGCCGGCGCCGTCTCCTTCCGCTACCGCGACGGTTCGCAGGAGAACGGCATCCCCGCCGACGAGGCCATCGCCAAGATCGCCAAGATCGTCGAGGAGCGCGTCCAGGTCTGACGGCCGCGCGCGCCGGAAGGCCCCCGGGAATTCCCGGGGGCCTTCCCCGTTCCCCGCGCTCCCCGGCGCCTACGCTCCCGGCGCCGGCGGCCCTCCGTTCCCCGGCTTCTCGTCCTCGCGGGTGAACGCCTGGATCAGCCAGGACGAGAACGAACCCGTCACCGCGCCCAGCAGGGCCAGACCGCAGGCCATCAGGCCGACCGCGACCACCCGGCCGATCGGGGTCACCGGGCTCACGTCGCCGTAGCCGACCGTCGCCAGCGTGGAGCAGGCCCACCAGACCGAGTCGCCGAAGGTGAGGATCGTGGCCCCGGGAGCGTCGGCCTCGTGGTGGTAGACGGTGAGGGCGGCGGTGAAGCCGAGCAGGGAGACCGAGAGCCCGGAGTAGACCATCACGCGGGCGTAGAGGCTGAGCCGCGGCTGGCCCCGGCGGCGCTGGACCCGGTCGTAGAGGGCCACCATCCGGACCGGTCGCAGCAGCGGCAGCAGCAGGACGACCGTGTCGAGGAGGTGGGTGTGGACGAAGCGGAGGGGGTGCTGGCCGCTGAGCCGGAGCCGTACCGCGTAGTCGGCCACGAAGACCGCCCAGGCCGCCGCGATGACCCCCATGCACAGGTCGACGCCGAGCTGCGGGAGGTGGTCCCGGGCGAGGACCCGGACCGCGTATCCCGCGAGGAAGGCGGCGGAGGCCACGGCCAGCGGCAGCTCCATGCGGCGGTCCCAGCGTTCCTGACGGGGCGGTTTCGGGGGCCTTTCGCTCATCGGAACAGGATCACCCGGGGCGGCTTCCCTCGCCCCGCCGACACGTTCCGAACGGGCGACGCAATATGCTGCACAGCATGACGACTGAGCCGGAACAGCAGATCGGAGTGGGGGCGCCGGACGCGTTCCAGCGCCTGTGGACGCCTCACCGGATGGCCTACATCCAGGGGGAGAACAAGCCGACCGGACCGGGGGCCGACGACGGCTGTCCGTTCTGCTCGATCCCGGCGAAGTCCGACGAGGACGGCCTGGTCATCGCCCGCGGCGGGAGCGTGTACGCGGTCCTCAACCTGTACCCGTACAACGGCGGGCACCTGATGGTCGTCCCGTACCGGCACGTCGCCGACTACACGGACCTGGACGCGGCGGAGACGGCCGAGCTGGCCGACTTCACCAAGCGGGCGATGGTCGCGCTGCGGGCGGCCTCGGGCGCCCACGGCTTCAACATCGGCATGAACCAGGGCGCCGTCGCGGGCGCCGGGATCGCCGCGCACCTGCACCAGCACGTGGTGCCGCGCTGGGGCGGGGACACCAACTTCATGCCGGTCGTCGGCCACACCAAGGTGCTGCCGCAGCTCCTGGCCGACACCCGGAAGATGCTGGCCGACGCCTGGCCGGCCACGGTCTGAGCCGTCTCCCCTCCGTACGGCCCCGGGGCGCGCGCCCCGGGGCCGTACGGCGTCAGGCGTCGTAGACGTCGGCCTTCTTCGGGCCGGGCTCCTGCACGGACCCGCCGAGGACGAGGGAGCGGTTGGTGAAGCGCTCGGTGTCGACGTTGTGCTCGTCGAGGAAGCGGATCGTCGCGGTGTGGACGGCGCGCAGCACCGGCGTGGCCATGCGGATGGCGTCGTCGGCCATGAAGCGGTTCTTCCAGAGCGGTCCGGCCCACACGTGCCGCAGGCCGAAGGGCTCGGGCAGGGTCATCTTGCCGCCGAGGAAGTCCAGGACCGGCGGGTACCAGGTGAGCGGGGCGCGGACGGCGAGCCGGACGATGTCGTCGGCGAGGAGCAGCGGCTGCGCGATCTCCTTGGTCTCCCAGAAGCGGACGGACTTGGAGACCTCCTTGGTCTTCGCCTTGGGCTTGGTGGTGAAGAGGCCGTGGACGGGGCCCAGGGCGTGGCCGGTGACCTCGATGCGCAGGGTGTGGTGGAGCGAGGTGACGGTGACCATCATGGTCAGCACCACGTTCCCGTCCCAGAGGGTGAACTGGACGCCCAGGTAGTGGCGGTTGCCGGCGCCGAACTGCTGCTCGTTGCAGATCCGCTGTATCTCGTGCGGCTTCACCTGGTAGTGGACGATGTTGTCGCCCTCGGGGCGGCTGACCTCGTCGGCCCCCTCGCCGACGGGGGAGACGATCCAGTGCTTCACGGTCGGCTTGGGGAAGCCGGTCTTGAGCGAGCCGCGCTCCAGGAGGGTGAGCTGGTCGTGGATCTTGCGGACCAGGTCCCAGGCGCGGAAGTCGTGCATCTCCTGGCCGGCCACCGGGACCAGCTCCTCGGCCAGCGTCCAGCTGCCCCAGCGGGTGCCGAGGCCGAGGATGCCCTTGGGGCCGGCGTAGAAGACCACGTTGGACTGCTGCTCGGCGGAGAGCTTCTCCAGGTTGAGCCGCAGCTCCTCCGCGGACTTCTCGCCCGGGTCGGTGGGGACCGACTTCGGGACGTGGGCGCCGACTCCGCCGCCGCTGAGCAGGCCGGTCCAGCGCTCGCGGAGGTCCACCGCGGTCTTGAGGCAGATCCGGCCCGCGAGGTACCAGCCGACGACCGGGGCGATCATCATCGCCCGCAGGTAGTTGGTCAGCAGGCTGTCGAAGGGGAGCTTGAGGAGGATGAGGACGACGACGATGCCGAACGCCCAGAGCAGGACGGTGCCGAGGGCGCTGGAGCGCTTGTTCTCCGAGCCGGCGGCGATGCGGCGCAGGTGGACGAGACCGAGCCAGAGCAGCAGGCCGGGGAGGAAGAGCACGCCGCAGAAGAAGGTGACCAGGGTGAGCTTGACGTCGCGCTGCCGGCGGATGTGGGTGGCGGCCAGGCAGTGTTCGACGATCGGCTGGGGCTCGGCGCCGAAGGACTGGATGAGGGCCTTGCGGCCGCCGCCGAGCATGCGGACCTGCACGGCGCGGGAGAAGGCCTCGCCGAGGTCGGGGCGGAAGAGCTTCTCCCACTTCCCCTTCTTGACCCCGGTCTTGTAGTGCTCGTTGTCCGCCTCCTGGATGGTCTCCAGGGGGCTGTCCCGGTACGCGGCCGAGGCCAGCGCGTTCGTCGCCCCGGTCAGGCCGCTGCCGCCCTGGAGGGGGATCTGTGCCCCCGGTCCGAAACCGTCGATCGCCACTTCCGCCCCCATCACCGCGAGTACCCGTGCGGGCCGTTCCCGACTGCCGTGCCCGGCGACACCTGCCGCACGCGGCACCACAGCGTAACCGGGCGGCATGGTATGCGTCACCGGCTGTGGACAACCGCGGCCGGAACGCGTCCGCCCGGTTCCGGCCGGGCGGACGCGAACCGCTGTCCGTGCGTCAACTATGAGCGTTTTCCGGCCTGTTCGCGGAGGCGTTCGGCGAGCTGAGGGGGCATCGGCTCGTGCCGGGCGTAGCTGCGGTCGAAGCGGCCCGTGCCGTGCGAGACGGACCGCAGGTCGATCGCGTACCGCCCGATCTCGATCTCCGGGACCTCGGCCCTGACGACCGTCCGGCCCGGGCCCGCCTGGTCGGTGCCGACGACCCGGCCGCGCCGCCCCGACAGGTCGCTCATCACCGCGCCCACGTACTCGTCGGGGACGAGCACCCGCACCTCCGCGACCGGCTCCAGGAGGTGGACCGGCACCTCGGCCGCCGCCTCGCGCAGCGCGAGCGCCCCGGCCGTCTGGAAGGCGGCGTCCGAGGAGTCCACCGAGTGGGCCTTGCCGTCCCTGAGGGTGACCCGGACGTCGACCAGCGGGTGCCCGGCGGCGACGCCCCGCGCGGCCTGGGCCCGTACGCCCTTCTCGACGGAGCCGATGAAGGGGCGGGGGACCGCGCCGCCGACCACCTTGTCGACGAACTCGATGCCGCTGCCCGGCGGCAGCGGTTCGACGTCGATCTCGCAGATCGCGAACTGCCCGTGCCCGCCGGACTGCTTGACGTGCCGGCCGCGGCCGGAGGCGGCGGCGCCGAAGGTCTCGCGCAGCGGCACCCGGTACGGGACGGCGTCGACGCGAACCCCGTAGCGGCCGCGCAGCCGCTCCAGGACGACGTCCTGGTGGGCCTCGCCCAGGCACCACAGCACGACCTGGCCGGTGTCCTGGTTCTGTTCGAGGCGGAGGGTCGGGTCCTCGGCGACGACCTTGGCCAGGCCCTGCGAGAGGCGGTCCTCGTCCGCCTTGGAGTGCGCCTCGACGGCGAGCGGCAGCAGCGGCTCGGGCATGGTCCAGGGCGCGATCAGGAGCGGGTCGTCCTTGGCGGAGAGGGTGTCGCCGGTCTCGGCGCGCCCGAGCCGGGCCACGCAGGCGAGGTCCCCGGCGACGCAGTGCGGCACCGGCCGCTGCTGCCTGCCGAAGGGGGAGGTGAGGGCGCCGACCCGCTCGTCGGCGTCGTGGTCCTCGTGGCCCCGGTCGGCCAGGCCGTGTCCGGAGACGTGCACGGTCTCGTCGGGGCGCAGGGTGCCGGAGAAGACCCGGACGAGGGAGATCCGCCCCTGGTAGGGGTCGGCGGCGGTCTTGACCACTTCGGCGACCAGCGGCCCGTCGGGGTCGCAGGCCAGCGGCGGCCGGGGCTCGCCCGAGGGGGTGGTGACGGCGGGCGGCTCGTGCTCCAGCGGGGAGGGGAAGCCGCGGGTGATCAGCTCCAGCAGCTCGACCGTGCCGAGGCCCTGCCCGCCGCCCTCGGCGGCGGGGGCGGCGGCGAGCACGGGGTGGAGGGCGCCCCGGGCGACCGCCTTCTCCAGGTCGCCGACGAGGGTGCCGGGGTCGATCTCCTCGCCGCCCAGATAGCGGTCCATGAGGGTCTCGTCCTCGCTCTCCGCGATGATCCCCTCGATGAGCCGGGCCCGCGCCGCGGCGATCGTCTCCCGCTCGGCGCCGTCGGGCTCCCGCTCGACGCGCTCGCCCGTGGAGTAGTCGTGGACCCGCTCCGAGAGGAGGCCGATCAGACCGGTCGCGGGGGCGTGCCCGTCGGCGCCCTCGGGGCCGTGCACCGGCAGGTGGAGGGGGAGCACGGCGTCGGGGTCGTCGTGGCCGAAGAGCCCGGCGCAGACCCCGGTCAGCTCGTCGAAGCCGGTGCGGGCGGTGTCGAGGTGGGTGACGACGATGGCGCGGGGCATGCCGACGGCCGCGCACTCCTCCCAGACCATCCGGGTGGAGGCGGCGACCGCGTCGGCCTCCTGTGCGGCCGAGACGACGAAGAGGGCCGCGTCCGCGGCGCGCAGACCGGCCCTCAGCTCTCCGACGAAGTCGGCGTACCCGGGGGTGTCGAGCAGATTGACCTTGAAGCCGTCCCAGCCGACCGGGACGAGGGAGAGCTGGACGGAGCGGTGCTGGCGGTGCTCGATCTCGTCGTAGTCGGAGACGGTCGCCCCGTCCTCGACCCTGCCGGGCCGGCCCAGCGCCCCGGCGGTCTGCGCGAGCGCCTCGACGAGCGTCGTCTTGCCCGCTCCGCTGTGGCCGACCAGCACCACGTTCCGTATCTCCGAGGGCCGGTCGGCCGTCGGTGCCCTGCCGGCGGCTCCGGCGGGGGTGTGCGCCTTGTCGCCCATGGTGTCCTCCCGGCTGTGCGGCGGTGAGGGGTGAGCGGGCGCGGGGGAGCGGCATCGCGGTGCGGCTCCTGCGGTGCCCGCGGCGTGCTCCTTCGAGCTTTGCACCGACGCCGGGACGCGTCCATCCGTCGTACCCCGGTGGGCCCCCGGGGTTACGACGACGCGGCGGGGCGGGTGCGCTCCCGTGCCGCGCCACGGGCGTGGCTACGATGGGTGAGCCGGTGGTCATGGGACCGCGCGGCCCGCCGAAACCTCGGGAAGGCCATGCTGAACAAGTACGCGCGTGCGTTTTTTACGCGTGTCCTCACACCGTTCGCCGCGTTTCTGCTCCGCCGGGGCGTCAGCCCCGACGCCGTGACGCTGATCGGCACGGCGGGAGTGGTCGCCGGAGCGCTGGTCTTCTTCCCCAGGGGCGAGTTCTTCTGGGGCACGATCGTGATCACGCTCTTCGTCTTCTCCGACCTCGTCGACGGCAACATGGCCCGGCAGGCCGGGATCTCCAGCCGCTGGGGCGCCTTCCTCGACTCGACCCTCGACCGGGTCGCCGACGGGGCGATCTTCGGCGGCTTCGCGCTCTGGTACGCGGGCAAGGGCGACGACAACGTGCTCTGCGCGGTGGCGATCTTCTGCCTGGCAAGCGGCCAGGTCGTCTCGTACACCAAGGCGCGTGGTGAATCGATTGGCCTGCCGGTCGCGGTCAACGGCCTGATCGAGCGGGCCGAGCGGCTGGTGATCTCGCTGGTCGCCGCCGGCCTCGCCGGACTGCACGCCTTCGGCGTGCCGGGGATCGACGTGCTGCTGCCCGTCGCCCTCTGGATCGTGGCCGTCGGTTCGGCCGTGACCCTGGGGCAGCGGGTCGTGACGGTGCGCAGGGAATCGGCCGAGGCGGACGCCGCCGCGGCCGCCGGGGGGAGCGGGGCGGCCACGTGAGCACGCTGAAGGACAAGGCGGCCGACGGCCTGTACGGGCTCGGCTGGGCCGCCGTCAAGAAGCTCCCGGAGCCGGTGGCCAAGGCCCTCGGACGGAAGATCGCCGACACCGCGTGGAAGCGCCGCGGCAAGGGCGTCCTGCGACTGGAGGCCAACCTCGCGCGCGTGGTGCCCGACGCCACGCCCGAGCGGCTCGCCGAACTGTCGAAGGCCGGCATGCGCTCGTACATGCGCTACTGGATGGAGTCCTTCCGGCTCCCGACCTGGAGCGCCGAGCGGGCCGCGAACAGCTTCGCGCTCAAGGGCGCGCACCACCTCAAGGACGGCCTCGCCTCCGGCCGGGGCGTCGTCCTCGCCCTGCCCCACATGGGCAACTGGGACCTGGCCGGAGTGTGGGTCACCCGCGCGCTCGGCGTGCCCTTCACCACCGTCGCCGAGCGGCTCAAGCCCGAGTCCCTCTACGACCGCTTCGTCGCCTACCGCGAGTCCCTCGGCATGGAGGTGCTGCCGCACACCGGCGGCGCCGCCTTCGGCACCCTCGCCCGGCGGCTGCGCGCCGGCGGGCTCGTCTGCCTGGTCGCCGACCGGGACCTGTCCGCCTCCGGCGTCGAGGTCTCCTTCTTCGGCGAGGCCGCCCGGATGCCCGCGGGACCGGCCATGCTCGCCCTCCAGACCGACGCGATCCTGCTGCCGGTGACCCTCTGGTACGACGACTCCGACGTCATGCGCGGAGAGGTGCACGCGCCCGTGGACGTACCCGGGTCAGGCACCCGGGCCGAAAAGGCGTCCCTCATGACACAGGCTCTCGCCGACACCTTCGCCGGGGCCATCGCGGACCACCCCGAGGACTGGCACATGCTCCAGCGCCTCTGGCTGGCCGACCTGGAGGAGCGCACACCGTGAGGATCGGAATCGTCTGCCCGTACTCCTGGGACGTACCGGGCGGCGTCCAGTTCCACATCCGCGACCTCGCGGAGCACCTGATCCGGCTCGGGCACGAGGTCTCCGTCCTCGCCCCCGCCGACGACGACACCCCGCTGCCGCCGTACGTGGTCTCCGCCGGCCGGGCCGTGCCCGTCTCGTACAACGGCTCGGTGGCACGGCTCAGCTTCGGCTTCCTGTCCGCCGCGCGGGTGCGCCGCTGGCTGCACGACGGCACCTTCGACGTCGTCCACATCCACGAGCCGACCTCGCCCTCGCTGGGGCTGCTCACCTGCTGGGCGGCGCAGGGCCCGATCGTGGCCACCTTCCACACCTCGAACCCGCGCTCGCGGGCGATGCTCGCCGCCTACCCGATCCTCCAGCCGGCGCTGGAGAAGATCAGCGCCCGGATCGCCGTCAGCGAGTACGCGCGCCGGACCCTGGTGGAGCACCTCGGCGGCGACGCCGTCGTCATCCCCAACGGCGTCGACGTCGACTTCTTCGCCCGCGCGGAGCCGAAGGCGGAGTGGCAGGGGCACACGCTGGGCTTCATCGGGCGGATCGACGAGCCCCGCAAGGGCCTGCCGGTCCTGATGAAGGCCCTGCCCCGGATCCTCACCGAACGCCCGGACACCCGGCTCCTGGTCGCCGGGCGCGGCGACGAGGAGGAGGCGGTGGCCTCGCTGCCGGCCGAGATGCGCTCCCGGGTGGAGTTCCTCGGCATGGTCAGCGACGAGGACAAGGCGCGGCTGCTGCGCAGCGTCGACGTGTACGTGGCGCCCAACACGGGCGGCGAGTCCTTCGGCATCATCCTGGTCGAGGCGCTGTCGGCCGGAGCGCCGGTCCTCGCCGCCGACCTGGACGCCTTCGCGCAGGTCCTCGACCAGGGCGCGGCGGGCGAGCTCTTCGCCAACGAGGACGCGGACGCGCTGGCCGACGCGGCGATCCGGCTGCTCGGCGACGACGTCCGCCGCGCCGAGCTGAGCGCGCGCGGCTCCGCCCACGTGCGGCGCTTCGACTGGTCCACGGTCGGCGCGGACATCCTGGCCGTGTACGAGACGGTCACGGACGGGGCGGCTGCGGTGGACACGGACGAGAAGGCGGGCGGCCTCCGGGCCAGGCTGGGCCTGTAGGCCGGTGTGAGCCGCGCCCGGGCTTTCCGGGCCCGGACCCGTGCCCCGTGCGACGGCTCCGTACCGGTGCGGGCGCGGGCGCGCGGGAGTTCTCCGCAGGGGGCGCGGGTCCCGCCGGTTCCGCCCCGAGCGGAACGCACGCCCGCAGCGGGGCGCGGGGCGCACCCTGGGCGCATGATCAGTGTTCAGCGGCTCGACCTGGGCAGCTTCACCCGGCCCGCCGACGAGTGGGGCGGGCCCCACGCGCGCGTGGAGCCCTCGCTCGCGTACCTCGTCCGGCACCCCGGCGGCACGCTGCTCTTCGACACCGGCATGGGCGAGGGCTCGCCCGAGACCGACGCGCACTACCGGATCGTCCGCCGGCCGCTCGCCGTCCCGCCCGCCGAGGTGGACGCGATCGTCAACTGCCACCTGCACTTCGACCACATCGGCGGCAACCAGCGCTTCCCCGGCACCCCCGCCCTGGTCCAGCGCGCCGAACTCGCCACCGCGCGGGCGGGCGCGTACACCATCGACAGCCTGCTGCCCGGCGTCGCCTGGACGGAGATCGACGGCGAGCACGAGATCGCCCCGGGGATCCGGATCGTGCCGACGCCCGGCCACGTCGACGGGCACCAGTCGCTCCTGCTCGACCACGGCGACCGGCTGACGCTCCTCGCGGGGCAGGCGTACGACACGGCGGGCGACTTCGGGACGCCGTACCGGCCCTGGCTCGGCCGGCTCGCCGAGCTGGCGGACGGGCGGCCGGTGCGCGTCCTGTTCGCCCACGACCGCGACCTTTGGGAAGGTGCGCGGCTGCCGCCCGGGTAGCCTGTGCGCCCGTGACCGAAACCCTGATCTGGACCGTCGTCGCGCTGATCTTCATCGGCGTCTACCTGAGCTGGACCGCCGGACGGCTCGACCGGCTGCACACCCGCATCGACGCGGCGCGCGCCGCGCTCGACGCCCAGCTGCTGCGGCGGGCCTCGGTCACCCAGGAACTGGCCACCTCCGGCGTCCTCGACCCGGCCGCCTCGATCGTCCTGTACGAGGCCGCGCACGCCGCCCGGCAGGCCGAGGAGGACCACCGGGAGGTCGCGGAGAGCGAGCTGAGCCAGGCCCTGCGCGCGGTCTTCGGCGAGCCCGAGCAGGTGGAACTCGTACGGGAGGCGCCCGGCGGCGAGGAGGCCGCGGGGGAGCTGGCCGCCGCGGTCCGCCGCGTCCCGATGGCCCGCCGCTTCCACAACGACGCCGTCCGCGCCGCCCGGGCCCTGCGCCGCCACCGCAAGGTCCGCTGGTTCCGCCTCGCGGGCCACGCGCCCTTCCCTATGGCCTTCGAAATGGACGACGAACCGCCCGTCGCCCTGGCAGATCGTCCGTCGTGATCCACTCCGGCCTCGGATTCGCGCGAAAAGGATCCACCGCCTGCACATTGGCCCTTGCTGTGGACCGCTCGCGGATTGTTTCCTCGCTCTAGTCGTCAACGTCCCGTTGAACCCGTTGTCACGAGTGAGGTTCCCGTGTCCAGCTCCACCACCCCCCAGTCCCCCGAGACCGGCACTGCGCGCGTCAAGCGCGGCATGGCCGAGCAGCTCAAGGGCGGCGTGATCATGGACGTGGTCAACGCCGAGCAGGCGAAGATCGCCGAGGACGCCGGCGCCGTCGCCGTCATGGCCCTGGAGCGGGTCCCCGCGGACATCCGCAAGGACGGCGGCGTGGCCCGCATGTCCGACCCGAACATGATCGAGGAGATCATCGGCGCGGTCTCCATCCCGGTGATGGCCAAGTCCCGCATCGGCCACTTCGTCGAGGCCCAGGTCCTCCAGTCCCTCGGCGTCGACTACATCGACGAGTCCGAGGTCCTGACCCCGGCCGACGAGATCAACCACTCCGACAAGTGGGCCTTCACCACCCCCTTCGTCTGTGGCGCCACCAACCTGGGCGAGGCCCTGCGCCGCATCGCCGAGGGCGCGGCCATGATCCGCTCCAAGGGCGAGGCCGGCACCGGCAACGTCGTCGAGGCCGTCCGCCACCTGCGCCAGATCAAGAACGAGATCGCCAAGCTGCGCGGCTTCGACAACAACGAGCTCTTCGCCGCCGCCAAGGAGCTGCGCGCCCCGTACGAGCTCGTCAAGGAGGTCGCCGAGCTCGGCAAGCTCCCCGTGGTCCTCTTCTCCGCCGGTGGCGTCGCCACCCCGGCCGACGCCGCGCTGATGCGCCAGCTCGGCGCCGAGGGCGTCTTCGTCGGCTCCGGCATCTTCAAGTCGGGCGACCCGGCCAAGCGCGCCGCCGCCATCGTGAAGGCCACCACCTTCTACGACGACCCGAAGGTCATCGCGGACGCCTCCCGCAACCTGGGCGAGGCCATGGTCGGCATCAACTGCGACACCCTCCCCGAGTCCGAGCGCTACGCCAACCGGGGCTGGTAAGCACCGATGAGCAGCACCCCCGTGATCGGAGTCCTGGCCCTCCAGGGCGACGTACGGGAGCACCTGATCGCCCTGGCCGCGGCGGACGCCGTGGCCAGGCCGGTCCGGCGCCCCGAAGAACTCGCCGAGGTCGACGGCCTGGTCCTCCCCGGCGGCGAGTCCACCACCATCTCCAAGCTGGCCGTCCTCTTCGGCCTCATGGAGCCGATCCGCGAGCGGATCGCCGCGGGCCTGCCCGTGTACGGCACCTGCGCCGGCCTGATCATGCTCGCCGACAAGATCCTCGACCCGCGCTCGGGCCAGGAGACCTTCGGCGGCATCGACATGATCGTCCGCCGCAACGCCTTCGGGCGGCAGAACGAGTCCTTCGAGGCCGGAGTCACCGTCACCGGAATAGACACCCCCGTCGAGGGCGTCTTCATCCGTGCGCCGTGGGTGGAGTCCGTCGGCGCCGGGGTCGAGGTGCTCGCCGAGCACGACGGCCACATCGTCGCAGTCCGGCAGGGCAGGGTCCTCGCGACCTCCTTCCACCCCGAGCTGACCGGCGACCACCGCGTCCACGAGCTCTTCGTGGACATGGTGCGCGAGGAACGGTGACGTGATCCCGGTAGGATCGCTGGGGTTCGTTCAAGAAGTGGGTTACGCGAAGGAGACAGGCAGATGTCCGGCCACTCTAAATGGGCTACGACGAAGCACAAGAAGGCCGTGATCGACGCCAAGCGCGGCAAGCTCTTCGCGAAGCTGATCAAGAACATCGAGGTCGCCGCCCGTACCGGCGGCGCCGACCCCGAGGGCAACCCGACCCTCTTCGACGCCATCCAGAAGGCGAAGAAGCAGTCGGTTCCCAACAAGAACATCGACTCCGCGGTCAAGCGCGGCGGCGGCCTGGAGGCCGGCGGCGTCGACTACGCCACGATCATGTACGAGGGCTACGGTCCGAACGGCGTCGCGGTGCTCATCGAGTGCCTCACCGACAACCGCAACCGCGCCGCCTCCGACGTCCGCGTCGCCATGACCCGCAACGGCGGTTCGATGGCCGACCCGGGCTCCGTCTCGTACCTGTTCAACCGCAAGGGCGTCGTCGTGCTCCCCAAGGGCGAGCTGACCGAGGACGACGTCCTGGAGTCGGTGCTGGAGGCCGGCGCCGAGGAGGTCAACGACCTCGGCGAGTCCTTCGAGATCATCAGCGAGGCCACCGACCTGGTCGCGGTCCGCACCGCGCTCCAGGAGGCCGGCATCGACTACGACTCGGCCGAGTCCAGCTTCGTCCCGACCATGCAGGTCGAGCTCGACGAGGAGGGCGCGCGCAAGATGTTCAAGCTGATCGACGCGCTGGAGGACAGCGACGACGTGCAGAACGTCTTCGCCAACTTCGACGTCAGCGACGAGGTCATGGAGAAGGTCGACGCCTGAGTCCGGCCTTCCGCGCAGCGGGCCGACGGGGGACACACCCCCGTCGGCCCGCTGCGTTGTCAGTGGCAGCCGATAGCCTGCACGAATAGCTGATCGAACGGAGGGACGGCGTGCGCGTACTGGGGGTGGACCCGGGACTCACCCGGTGCGGCGTCGGCGTCGTCGAGGGCGTCGCCGGACGGCCGCTCACCATGCTCGGGGTCGGCGTGGTCCGCACCCCGGCCGACGCCGACATCGGCCTGCGCCTCGTCGGCATCGAGCGCGGCATCGAGGAGTGGCTCGACCGCTTCCAGCCCGAACTGGTCGCCGTGGAGCGGGTGTTCAGCCAGCACAACGTACGGACGGTGATGGGCACCGCCCAGGCCAGCGCCGTCGCCATGCTCTGCGCCTCCCGGCGCGGCATCCCCGTCGCCCTGCACACCCCCAGCGAGGTCAAGGCCGCCGTCACCGGCTCGGGCCGCGCCGACAAGGCCCAGGTCGGCGCCATGGTCACCCGGCTGCTGAGGCTCTCCGCCCCGCCCAAGCCGGCCGACGCGGCCGACGCCCTCGCCCTCGCCATCTGCCACATCTGGCGCGCCCCCGCCCAGAACCGCCTCCAGCAGGCCGTCGCCCTGCACGCCTCGAAAGGCCGCACGTCATGATCGCCTTCGTCAGCGGCCCGGTGGCCGCCCTCGCCCCCACGACCGCCGTCGTCGAGGTCGGCGGGGTCGGCATGGCCGTCCAGTGCACGCCGAACACCCTCGCCGGCCTCCGCGTCGGCGAGCACGCCCGGCTCGCCACCTCCCTCGTCGTCCGCGAGGACTCCCTCACCCTGTACGGCTTCGCGGACGACGACGAGCGCCAGGTCTTCGAGCTGCTCCAGACCGCCAGCGGCGTCGGACCCCGGCTCGCCCAGGCCATGCTCGGCGTGCACAGCCCCGACGCGCTCCGCCTCGCCGTCTCCACCGGCGACGAGAAGGCCCTCACCGCCGTCCCCGGCATCGGCAAGAAGGGCGCCCAGAAGCTGCTCCTGGAACTGAAGGACAAGCTCGGCCAGCCGCTCGGCAGCAGCGGCCTCGTCGGCCAGCAGCGCGCCGTCGCCGCGGGACCCGCCCCCTGGACCGAGCAGCTCGCCGCCGCCCTCGTCGGCCTCGGCTACGCGAGCCGCGAGGCCGAGGAGGCCGTCGCCGCCGTCGCCCCGCAGGCCGAGGCCGCGCTCGCCGAGACCGGCTCCGCCCCCGTGCCCCAGCTGCTGCGCGCCGCCCTGCAGACGCTCAACCGCGCCCGCTGACCGCCCGCAGCCCCTCCCGTACGAAGGAAGACACCACCGTGAACTGGGACGACGAGACGGCATCCGCCCACGAGGAGCGGATCGTCGGCGCCGCCGCCGAAGGCGACGACCAGGCCGTCGAGGCCGCCCTGCGCCCCAAGGACCTCGGCGAGTTCATCGGCCAGGAGAAGGTCCGCCAGCAGCTCGACCTCGTCCTCAAGGCCGCCCGCCAGCGCGGCGCCACCGCCGACCACGTGCTGCTCTCCGGTGCCCCCGGCCTCGGCAAGACCACCCTGTCGATGATCATCGCCGCGGAGATGAACGCGCCGATCAGGATCACCTCCGGCCCCGCCATCCAGCACGCCGGAGACCTCGCCGCGATCCTCTCCTCCCTCCAGGAGGGCGAGATCCTCTTCCTCGACGAGATCCACCGCATGTCCCGGCCCGCCGAGGAGATGCTCTACATGGCGATGGAGGACTTCCGCGTCGACGTCATCGTCGGCAAGGGCCCCGGCGCCACCGCCATCCCCCTGGACCTGCCGCCCTTCACCCTGGTCGGCGCCACCACCCGGGCCGGTCTGCTGCCGCCCCCGCTGCGCGACCGTTTCGGCTTCACCGCCCACATGGAGTTCTACGAGCCGCACGAGCTGGAGCGGGTCGTCACCCGCTCCGCCGGCCTCCTCGACGTCGAGATCGACACCGACGGCGCCGCCGAGATCGCCGGCCGCTCCCGCGGCACGCCCCGCATCGCCAACCGGCTGCTGCGCCGCGTCCGCGACTACGCCCAGGTGCGGGCCGACGGGGTGATCACCCGCGAGATCGCCGGTGCCGCCCTCGGCGTGTACGAGGTGGACGGCCGCGGCCTCGACCGCCTCGACCGGGCGGTCCTCGAAGCGCTCCTCAAGCTCTTCGGCGGCGGACCGGTCGGCCTCTCCACCCTCGCCGTCGCCGTGGGGGAGGAGCGCGAGACCGTCGAGGAGGTCGCCGAGCCCTTCCTCGTACGGGAGGGACTGCTCGCCCGCACCCCCCGCGGACGGGTCGCCACCCCCGCCGCGTGGACCCACCTCGGACTGGTCCCGCCGCAGGCAGCGGGCCCGGCGGGGGCGGGATCGGGACAACAGGGGCTCTTCGGCGCCTGAGGCCGCTGTGACGGGTGGGTGACGGCGCGGAGTCTCGCCCGACCAGGAACCACGGTGCCATGCTGGGCGTTGTTCCATCGATGCGGACTCGCCTAGACTCCGCCGATGCCGCCCTTTCCGGTCGGCGTGCCCACCCCCGAAGACCAGGCCGCGGGTTCTCCGTGACCGTGCGAAGGATTTCCGTCCCGTGAATAACATCGGCATGCTCCTCCCCTTCATCGTGCTCATCGGGGCGATGTTCCTGATGACCCGCTCTGCCAAGAAGAAGCAGGCACAGGCGGCGGAGATGCGCAACCAGATGCAGCCCGGCACCGGCGTACGCACGATCGGGGGAATGTACGCCACCGTGAAGGAGATCCAGGACGAGACCGTCCTGCTGGAGGTCGCGCCCGGCGTCCACGCCGTCTACGCGAAGAACGCCATCGGCGCGGTCCTCGACGACGCCGAGTACAACCGGATCGTCCACGGCGACACCGAGGACGACGGTGCCACCGACTCCGACGCGGTCGTCCCGGACGACGCCTCCTCGCTCACCGACTCCGCCGACGAGGCCCCCAAGGCCGACCTGACGAAGAAGGCGGACGCGGCCGAGGCCGAGGCCGAGAAGGACGGCAAGACCGACGGCGAGACCGAGGCGAAGTAAGACTCGCCCCCGGCACACCGCGGCCACGCCCACCGGCGGGCCGCGGCCGGGAACGGTCCGACGTCTGCGGGGGATGGTCCCCACACACACTTCGTGGCCTCCGCGCGCCCACCCGGCGCCGGACGGTTTGGACAGGGAGAAACGACAGGTGGCAGCACCGAAGAAGGGCCGAGGGCCGGCGGGGGGACAGAGCCGGCCTGGGCGCGCCCTGGCTTTCATTCTGATCGCCATGGTCGCGCTCACCGGCGGGATGTTCTGGTCGGGGCACACCACCCCGCGCCTCGGCATCGACCTCGCCGGCGGCACGTCGATCACGCTCAAGGCCAAGGCTGAGCCCGGCCAGGAGTCCGCGGTCAACGAGACCAACATGAACACGGCCGTGGGCATCATCGAGCGCCGCGTCAACGGTCTCGGCGTCTCCGAGGCCGAGGTCCAGACGCAGGGCCGCGAGAACATCATCGTCAACATCCCCAAGGGGACGAACGAGAAGCAGGCCCGCGAGCAGGTCGGCACCACCGCCCAGCTCTACTTCCGGCCCGTGCTCACCGTCGCGGCCGCCTCGCCCGAGGCCGCGCCGTCGGCGACCCCCTCGGGTTCGGCGACCCCCTCGGGCTCGGCGAAGCCGAAGCCCTCCACGTCCGCCTCGGTGGGCGAGAAGAAGTCGGCCACCCCGACCGCCACCGCCTCCACCCAGGGCCGCGCCCTCTCCGAGGCCCTCAAGGCCCCGAACGCCACCGGGACGCCCACCCCCACCGGCAGCGCCTCCGGCACGCCGAAGGCGAGCACCACCCCGAAGGCGAGCGGCACCCCGCAGGCGACCCCCTCCGCGGACGCCGCCACCGCCGCCCTCCAGCAGAAGTTCGCCACGCTGAACTGCCTGGACCCGAAGGAGCGCGCCGCCGTCGGCCAGGGCGTCAAGCCGTCCGAGCCCACCGTGGCCTGCGGCGAGGACGCCCCCGGCGTGTGGTCGAAGTACCTGCTCGGCCCCGCCGAGGTCGAGGGCCGTGACGTCGACGACGCCAAGGGCGTCCTCGACCAGCAGCGCGGCATGTGGATCGTGACCATGGACTTCACGGACGCCGGTTCGAAGAAGTTCCAGGCGATCACCAGCAAGCTCTCCCAGCAGGCCGACCCGCAGAACCGCTTCGCGATCGTCCTCGACGGGAACGTCGTCTCCGCCCCCTCGGTCCGCCAGACGCTGAGCGCCAGCGCGGAGATCTCGGGCAACTTCAACCAGCAGTCCGCCCAGGACCTCGGCAACATCCTGTCCTACGGCGCGCTCCCGCTGACCTTCGACACCCAGAGCGTCGACACCGTCACCGCCGCCCTCGGCGGCGAGCAGCTGGAGGCCGGACTGATCGCCGGCGCCATCGGTCTCGCGCTGGTCGTCATCTACCTGGTGGTCTACTACCGCGGCCTGTCGTTCATCGCGATCCTCAGCCTCGGCGTCTCCGCCCTGCTCACCTACGTGATCATGGCCCTGCTCGGCCCGGCCATCGGCTTCGCGCTGAACCTGCCGGCCGTCTGCGGCGCCATCGTCGCCATCGGCATCACGGCCGACTCGTTCATCGTGTACTTCGAGCGCATCCGCGACGAGATCCGCGAGGGCCGCACCCTGCGTCCGGCCGTCGAGCGTGCCTGGCCGCGGGCCCGCCGCACCATCCTGGTCTCCGACTTCGTGTCGTTCCTCGCCGCCGCGGTGCTCTTCATCGTCACCGTCGGCAAGGTCCAGGGCTTCGCGTTCACCCTCGGCCTGACCACCCTGCTCGACGTCGTCGTGGTCTTCCTCTTCACCAAGCCGGTGATGACGCTGCTCGCCCGCACGAAGTTCTTCGGCAACGGCCACAAGCTGTCCGGCCTGGACCCGAAGAGCCTCGGCGCCAAGCCGCCGCTGCGCCGCACCCGCCGTGCCACCGCCCCCGTCGACCCGAAGGAGGCGTGAGATGTCGAAGCTCGGAGATCTCGGCGCCCGGCTCCACCGCGGTGAGGTCGGCTACGACTTCATCGGCAACCGCAAGATCTGGTACGGCCTGTCCGTCCTGATCACCATCACGGCGATCGTCGCCCTGGCCGTCCGCGGCCTCAACATGGGCATCGAGTTCCAGGGCGGCGCCGTCTTCACCACCCCGAAGACGGACGTCTCCGTCAGCCAGGCCACGGAGTACGCCGAGGAGGCCTCCGGCCACGACGCGATCGTCCAGCAGCTCGGCAACGGCTCCCTGCGCATCCAGGTCGGCGGCCTCGACACCGAGCAGTCCGACCAGGTCCGCACCGAGCTGGCCAAGGACCTGAACGTCCCCGAGGACAAGATCGCCGCCGAGCTGGTCGGCCCCAGCTGGGGCGAGCAGATCGCCAACAAGGCCTGGACCGGCCTCGGCGTCTTCATGATCCTCGTGGTGATCTACCTGGCCATCGCCTTCGAGTGGAGAATGGCGGTCGCGGCGCTGATCGCGCTGATCCACGACCTCACCATCACGGTCGGCATCTACTCGCTGGTCGGCTTCGAGGTCACGGTCGGCACGGTCATCGGTCTGCTGACCATCCTCGGCTACTCGCTGTACGACACCGTCGTCGTCTTCGACTCCCTCAAGGAGCAGACGAAGGACATCACGAAGCAGACCCGCTTCACCTACAGCGAGATGGCCAACCGCTCCATCAACGGCACCCTGGTCCGCTCCATCAACACCACGGTCGTGGCCCTGCTGCCGGTCGCCGGTCTGCTCTTCATCGGCGGCGGCGTCCTCGGCGCCGGCATGCTGAACGACATCTCGCTGTCGCTCTTCGTGGGTCTGGCCGCCGGCGCCTACTCCTCGATCTTCATCGCCACCCCGCTCGTCGCCGACCTCAAGGAGCGCGAGCCGGCGATGAAGGCCCTCAGGAAGCGGATCCAGGCCAAGCGCGCCTCCGCCGCCGCCGGCGGCGAGGACGGCCTGGACGAGGGCCCGGAGGCCGCGGTCGTCGGCCCGCGCGCCGCCCGCCGGGGCCGCGCCGAGGGGCGCCGCGGATGACCGCCGGGGCCCAGGACGTGACCGGCCTGCTGCTCAGCCGGATCCGTGACGTCCCCGACTACCCGAAGCCGGGCGTGCTGTTCAAGGACATCACGCCGCTGCTCGCGGACCCGGAGGCGTTCACGGCCCTCACGGACGCCCTCGCGGCCCTCTGCGCCGCGCAGGGCGCCACGAAGATCGTCGGCCTGGAGGCCCGGGGCTTCATCCTGGCCGCGCCGGTCGCCGTCCGCGCGGGCCTGGGCTTCATCCCGGTCCGCAAGGCCGGCAAGCTGCCCGGGGCCACGCTCCGGCAGGCGTACGAGCTGGAGTACGGCACCGCCGAGATCGAGGTGCACGCCGAGGACCTGGCCGTGGGCGACCGCGTCATGGTCATCGACGACGTCCTCGCCACCGGCGGCACCGCCGAGGCCTCCCTCGAACTGATCCGCCGCGCGGGCGCCGAGGTCGCGGGCGTCGCGGTCCTCATGGAGCTCGGCTTCCTCCCGGGCCGCGCCCGGCTGGAGCCCGCCCTCGCCGGCGCTCCGCTCACCGCGCTCATCACCGTCTGAGCGTCCGCACCGCACCGCCGGAAGAGGTTCGCCGACTCCGGCCGGGGGCGCCCCGGGAATGCCCGGGGCGCCCCTCGCGTTTGCCCCGGTACGCCCCCGCTCCGGGCGGTGCCCGCCGCGCGGCCGGCCTCCCGGGCCCCGTCCGTCACCCGGGCCCGTGAGCACGGGGAGTCGTGGCTCGATACGATGGGCTCTCCGGGCCTGACCGGGGGACCCGGAACCTCCCCCAGACCCCGTCCGGGGGGACCCCAGAGGAGCGCTCTTTGCCAGACGAGGCCCAGTCACTCTCCGCCGCGCAGCCCGACCCCCAGGCCGACCAGGCCGCGCAGGGTACCGGCACGCCCCAGGACAAGCCCGCGGAGACCAGGCCGAAGCCTGCTGCGCCCGCTCCCGCACCGGCCCCCGCGCCCGCCCGCTCCGGTGGCTCCTCGAACCGGGTGCGCGCCCGCCTCGCCCGGCTCGGCGTGCAGCGTTCGTCGCCGTACAACCCGGTCCTCGAACCCCTGCTGCGGATCGTCCGCTCCAACGACCCCAAGATCGAAACGGCGACTTTGCGTCAGATCGAGCGGGCCTACCAGGTGGCGGAGCGCTGGCACCGCGGCCAGAAGCGCAAGAGCGGCGACCCGTACATCACCCACCCGCTCGCCGTCACCACCATCCTCGCCGAGCTCGGCATGGACCCGGCGACGCTGATGGCCGGCCTCCTGCACGACACGGTCGAGGACACCGAGTACGGCCTGGAGGACCTGCGCCGCGACTTCGGCGACCAGGTGACGCTCCTCGTCGACGGCGTCACCAAGCTCGACAAGGTCCGCTTCGGCGAGGCCGCGCAGGCCGAGACCGTCCGCAAGATGGTCGTCGCCATGGCCAAGGACCCCAGGGTCCTCGTCATCAAGCTCGCCGACCGTCTGCACAACATGCGCACCATGCGCTACCTCAAGCGGGAGAAGCAGGAGAAGAAGGCCCGCGAGACGCTGGAGATCTACGCCCCGCTGGCGCACCGGCTGGGCATGAACACCATCAAGTGGGAGCTGGAGGACCTCGCCTTCGCGATCCTCTACCCCAAGATGTACGACGAGATCGTCCGGCTCGTCGCCGAGCGCGCCCCCAAGCGGGACGAGTACCTCGCCATAGTGACCGACGAGGTCCAGACCGACCTGCGCGCCGCCCGCATCAAGGCGACCGTCACCGGCCGCCCCAAGCACTACTACAGCGTCTACCAGAAGATGATCGTCCGCGGCCGTGACTTCGCGGAGATCTACGACCTGGTCGGCATCCGCGTCCTCGTGGACACCGTCCGCGACTGCTACGCGGCCCTCGGCACCGTCCACGCGCGATGGAACCCGGTCCCCGGCCGGTTCAAGGACTACATCGCGATGCCGAAGTTCAACATGTACCAGTCGCTGCACACGACGGTCATCGGCCCCAACGGCAAGCCGGTCGAGCTGCAGATCCGCACCTTCGACATGCACCGCCGCGCCGAGTACGGCATCGCCGCGCACTGGAAGTACAAGCAGGAGGCCGTCGCCGGCGCCTCCAAGGTCCGCACCGACGTGCCCAAGGGCGGCGGCAAGGACGACCACCTCAACGACATGGCGTGGCTGCGCCAGCTGCTCGACTGGCAGAAGGAGACCGAGGACCCGGGCGAGTTCCTGGAGTCCCTCCGCTTCGACCTCTCCCGCAACGAGGTCTTCGTCTTCACGCCCAAGGGCGACGTCATCGCGCTGCCCGCCGGCGCGACCCCGGTCGACTTCTCCTACGCCGTCCACACCGAGGTCGGCCACCGCACGATAGGGGCGCGGGTGAACGGGCGGCTCGTGCCGCTCGAATCCACCCTCGACAACGGCGACCTGGTGGAGGTCTTCACCTCCAAGGCGGCCGGCGCCGGGCCCTCCCGCGACTGGCTCGGCTTCGTCAAGTCCCCGCGCGCCCGCAACAAGATCCGCGCCTGGTTCTCCAAGGAGCGCCGGGACGAGGCCATCGAGCAGGGCAAGGACGCCATCGCGCGCGCCATGCGCAAGCAGAACCTGCCGATCCAGCGGATCCTCACCGGCGACTCCCTCGTCACCCTCGCCCACGAGCTGCGCTACACCGACATCTCCTCGCTGTACGCGGCGATCGGCGAGGGCCACGTCACCGCCCAGTCCATCGTGCAGAAGCTGGTGCAGGCGCTCGGCGGCGAGGAGGCCGCCACCGAGGACATCGAGGAGGCCGCCCCGCCGGCCCGGGGCCGTTCCAAGCGCCGTTCCAACGCCGACCCCGGCGTCGTCGTCAAGGGCGTCGAGGACGTCTGGGTCAAGCTGGCCCGCTGCTGCACCCCGGTGCCCGGCGACCCGATCATCGGCTTCGTCACCCGCGGCAGCGGCGTCTCCGTCCACCGCAGCGACTGCGTCAACGTCGACTCCCTCTCCCGGGAGCCGGAGCGGATCCTGGAGGTCGAGTGGGCCCCGACCCAGTCCTCGGTCTTCCTGGTCGCCATCCAGGTCGAGGCGCTGGACCGCTCCCGGCTTCTCTCGGACGTCACCCGGGTCCTCTCGGACCAGCACGTCAACATCCTCTCGGCGGCCGTCCAGACCTCCCGCGACCGGGTGGCCACCTCCCGCTTCACCTTCGAGATGGGCGACCCCAAGCACCTGGGCCACGTCCTCAAGGCGGTCCGGGGCGTGGAGGGCGTGTACGACGTCTACCGCGTGACCAGCGCCCGCAGGCCCTGACCGCGCGGGCACGAGGAAGGGCCCCCGGCATCCGCCGGGGGCCCTTCCCGCGTCCGTACGCGGCCGGCGTCAGCCGCCGAACTCCTGCAGGCCCTTGAGGGCCTGGTCGAGGAGGGCCTGGCGGCCCTCCAGCTCCTGGGAGAGCTTGTCGGCCTTGGCGTCGTTGCCGGCGGCGCGGGCCGCGTCGATCTGCTTGCGCAGCTTCTCGACCGCGTCCTGGAGCTGGCCGGTCAGACCCGCGGCACGCGCGCGCGCCTCCGGGTTGGTCCGGCGCCACTCGGCCTCCTCGGCCTCCTGGATCGCCCGCTCCACCGCGTGCATCCGGCCCTCGACCTTCGGCCGGGCGTCGCGCGGCACGTGGCCGATGGCCTCCCAGCGCTCGTTGAGGGCCCGGAAGGCGGCGCGGGCGGCCTTCAGGTCCGTCACCGGCAGCAGCTTCTCGGCCTCGCCGGCGAGCTCCTCCTTGGCCGCGAGGTTCTCGGTCTGCTCCGCGTCCCGCTCGGCGAAGACCTCGGAACGGGCCGCGAAGAAGACGTCCTGGGCGCCGCGGAAGCGGTTCCACAGCTCGTCCTCGTGCTCGCGCTGCGCCCGGCCGGCGGCCTTCCAGTCGGCCATCAGCTCGCGGTAGCGGGCCGCGGTCGCGCCCCAGTCGGTCGAGTTCTGCAGCGCCTCGGCCTCGGCGACCAGACGCTCCTTGGCCTTCCGGGCGTCCTCGCGCTGCGCGTCGAGCTGGGCGAAGTGGGCCTTGCGGCGCTTGGAGAAGGCCGAGCGGGCGTGCGAGAAGCGGTGCCACAGCTCGTCGTCGGACTTCCGGTCGAGCCGGGGCAGGCCCTTCCAGGTGTCCACGAGCGCCCGCAGCCGCTCGCCCGCGGACCGCCACTGCTCGCTCTGCGCCAGCTCCTCCGCCTCGGTGACCAGGGCCTCCTTGGCCGAGCGCGCCTCGTCGGCCTGCTTGGCCTTCTGCGCCTTGCGCTCCTCGCGGCGCGAGTCCACCGTCTCCACGAGCTTGTCCAGGCGGGCGGAGAGCGCGGCCAGGTCGCCGACGGCGTGGTGCTCGTCGACCTGGTGCCGGATGTGCTCGATCGCCGTCTGGGCGTCCTTCGCCGAGAGGTCGGTGGTCTTCACCCGCTTTTCGAGGAGGCCGATCTCGACAACCAGGCCCTCGTACTTGCGCTCGAAGTAGGCCAGCGCCTCCTCGGGAGTGCCCGCCTGCCAGGATCCGACGACCTTCTCACCCTCGGCCGTCCGCACGTACACGGTGCCCGTCTCGTCGACACGGCCCCACGGGTCGCTGCTCACAGCGCCTCCTCACCATGATGCCCTCGTCGGGTGGTGACCCCCGGGCATCGTCCACAGTTCCTGGGCGGGCCTCGCCCGCCTTCCGCGGCGCGGCCGACGGATCGGACCGCACCGCACAACGCCAATCTAGGCGAACGGCGGCCCGGCTGTCCGCACTCAGCGCGACCGAAATTCCACGGTCACGTGCGTGCGGACCTCCGGGCCGCCGTCCCGCGGAGCGCCCCGCCTCACTTCGCGGTGACGGTCGCCCGCTCGATCGTGACCGGCTTCTTCGGGGCGCCGTCGCCCTGCCCGCCCTCGGCCCCGGCGGCGCCGACCTTCTGCACCGCGGCCAGACCGGCCGCGTCGATCGTGCCGAAGGGGGTGTACTGCGGCGGCAGCTTCGAGTCCTTGTAGACGAGGAAGAACTGCGAGCCGCCGGTGCCCGGCTGCCCGGTGTTGGCCATGGCGACCGTGCCGGCCTTGTACGTGACCTTGCCGTCGGCGCCCGCCTTGCCCAGGGCGTCGAGGTTCTCGTCCGGGATGGTGTAGCCGGGGCCGCCCATGCCGGTGCCCTCCGGGTCGCCGCACTGGAGCACGAAGATCCCGGCGGTGGTGAGCCGGTGGCACTTCGTGCCGTCGAAGTACTTCTTGTCGGCGAGGTGCTTGAAGGAGTTCACCGTGCGCGGGGTCTTCGCCGCGTCCATGGTGACGGTGATGTCGCCCTCGTTGGTCTTCAGGGCCATGGCGTACGTGCCCTTGGCCTCGATGCCCATCTTCGGCTCGCCGGAGGCCGTCTCCTCCGCCGTGGTGTTCTTGCCGTCGTCGCCGAGGAACTGCACGGAGGCGTACACCGCCCCGCCCGCGGCGAGCACCACCGCGAGGGAGGCCGCGATCACGGTGTTGCGGCGCTTCGCCCTGCGCTGCGCCTCCGCCCGTCGCTGCTGCTGGCGTGCGTACTTGTCCCTGGCGAGCTGCCGCCGCCGCTGATCGCTGGTGACCACCGGGTCCGCTCCTTGTCGGTCGTGTGTTCCTGTCCTGGCCGGATGTGCCCGTACCGTATACGGGTTGGCTGTGGAATACGCAGCGCCGGTAGGCTCTGATCTGCTGCATTCCGCAGGACCGCAGCCATCTGCCGGACGACACCGAAGGACGATCGTGCTGATTGCCGGGTTCCCCGCCGGGGCCTGGGGCACCAACTGTTACGTGGTAGCCCCCGCCGCGGGCGAGGAGTGCGTCATCATCGACCCGGGCCACCAGGCCGCCCAGGGAGTCGAGGAGACGCTCAGGAAGCATCGGCTCAAGCCCGTCGCGGTGGTCCTCACCCATGGCCACATCGACCACGTCGCCTCCGTCGTCCCGGTCTGCGGCGCCCATGACGTACCCGCGTGGATCCACCCCGCCGACCGGTACATGATGAGCGACCCGGAGAAGGCCCTCGGCCGCTCCATCGGGATGCCGCTCATGGGCGAGCTGACCGTGGGCGAGCCGGACGCCGTGCACGAGCTCACCGACGGCGCCGCGCTGAAGCTCGCCGGCATGGACTTCTCCGTCGCGCACGCGCCCGGTCATACCAAGGGGTCGGTGACCTTCCGGACGCCGGAGACCTCGGAGGTCCCCTCCGTGTTCTTCTCCGGCGACCTGCTGTTCGCCGGCTCCATCGGACGCACCGACCTGCCCGGCGGTGACATGGACGAGATGCTCGCGTCGCTGACCCGCGTGGTCCTGCCGCTCGACAACTCGACCGTCGTCCTGTCCGGCCACGGTCCCCAGACGACCATCGGCCAGGAGCGCGCCACCAACCCGTATCTGCGGCAGGTGGCCTCCGGCCTCGGGAGCACGGACGCTCCCCGACGAGGAATGTGACGAGAACCTCCGTGAGCACCTTTCAGGCCCCCAAGGGCACGTACGACCTGATCCCCCCGCGCTCCGCCGTCTTCCTGGCGGTCCGGGAGGCCATCTCCGCCCAGGCGAGGAACGCCGGCTACGGCTACGTCGAGACCCCCGGCTTCGAGGACGTGAACCTCTTCGCCCGCGGCGTCGGCGAGTCCACCGACATCGTCACCAAGGAGATGTACACCCTCACCACGAAGGGCGGCGACCAGCTCGCCCTGCGCCCCGAGGGCACCGCCTCCGTGCTGCGCGCGGCCCTCCAGGCCAACCTGCACAAGCAGGGCAACCTGCCGGTCAAGCTCTGGTACTCCGGCTCGTACTACCGCTACGAGCGGGCCCAGGCCGGCCGCTACCGCCACTTCTCGCAGGTCGGCGCCGAGGCGATCGGCGCCGAGGACCCGGCGCTGGACGCCGAGCTGATCATCCTCGCCGACCAGGCGTACCGCTCCCTCGGCCTGCGCCGGTACCGCATCCTGCTGAACTCGCTGGGCGACAAGGAGTGCCGCCCCGTCTACCGCGAGGCCCTGCAGGCCTTCCTGCGCGGCCTCGACCTCGACGAGGAGACCCTGCGCCGCGCCGAGATCAACCCGCTGCGGGTCCTCGACGACAAGCGGGCCGACGTGCAGAAGCAGCTCGTCGACGCGCCGCTGCTCCGCGACTACCTGTGCGACGCCTGCAAGGCGTACCACGAGCAGGTCCGCGAGCTGATCACCGCCGCCGGCGTCGTCTTCGAGGACGACCCGAAGCTGGTCCGCGGCCTCGACTACTACACCCGGACCACCTTCGAGTTCGTCCACGACGGCCTCGGCTCCCAGTCCGCCGTCGGCGGCGGCGGCCGCTACGACGGCCTGTCCGAGATGATCGGCGGCCCCTCGCTGCCCTCCGTCGGCTGGGCGCTCGGCGTCGACCGGACCGTCCTCGCCCTGGAGGCGGAGGGCGTCGAGCTGGACCTGCCCGCCGCCACCAGCGTCTTCGCGGTGGCCCTCGGCGAGGAGGCGCGCCGCGTCCTCTTCGGCAAGGTCACCGAGCTGCGCCGGGCCGGGATCGCCGCCGACTTCTCCTTCGGCGGCAAGGGCCTCAAGGGCTCGATGAAGGACGCCAACCGCTCCGGCGCGCGCCTCGCGCTCGTCGCGGGCGAGCGCGACCTCGCCGAGGGCGTCGTCCAGCTCAAGGACATGGAGTCCGGCGAGCAGCGCGCGGTCGCCCTGGACGAGGTCCTGGACGCCGTCCGGGCCCGGCTCGCCTGACGGCCGCAGCGAGGGCGAGGGCCCGGTCCGCCCCGTGCGGCCGGGCCCTTCCTTATGCCCCGCGAACGGCCGAGGGCGTACGCCTTGTTGCAGAATGGCCGGGGTCGCCCGACCCGCGAGCGAGGGAAAAGGACAGCATGACGAAAGCCGACACGGAGCCGACGGGGACCATCGGCGCGAGCAGGGGCCTCGCCTGGCTCCTGGTGATCACCGGAGCGGCCGGTCTGCTCGCCGCCTGGGTCATCACCCTCGACAAGATCAAGCTCCTGGAGGACCCGAACTTCGTCCCCGGGTGCAGCCTCAACCCCATCGTGTCCTGCGGGAACATCATGAAGAGCGAGCAGGCCTCGGTCTTCGGCTTCCCCAACCCGATGCTCGGCCTCGTCACCTACGCCATGGTGATCGCCATCGGCGTCGCGCTCCTCGCCGGCGCCCGCTACCGCCGCTGGTACTGGCTCGGCCTCAACGCCGGCACCCTCTTCGGCGTCGGCTTCTGCACCTGGCTGATGCAGCAGTCCCTCTACGAGATCAACTCGCTCTGCCTGTGGTGCTGCCTCGCCTGGGTCGCCACCATCGTCATGTTCTGGTACGTGACCTCGCACAACGTCCGGCACGGCGTCGTCCCGGCCCCGCCCGTCCTGCGGACCTTCTTCGCCGAGTTCACCTGGGTCCTGCCCGTCCTGCACATCGGGATCATCGGCATGCTGATCCTGACCCGCTGGTGGGACTTCTGGACGAGCTGACCGGCCGGGCCCGGTCTGTCGGTGGCGTGACCTAGGCTTCGTGGACGTGGAGCCCGACCTCTTTACCGCAGCCGCAGAAGAACGCCAGGAGAAGGATCCGGCCGGCAGCCCGCTGGCGGTCCGGATGCGCCCCCGCACCCTCGACGAGGTGGTGGGCCAGCGGCACCTGCTCAAGCCCGGCTCGCCCCTGCGGCGGCTCGTGGGGGAGGGCGGCGGCGGTCCCGCCGGGCCCTCCTCGGTGATCCTCTGGGGTCCGCCCGGCATCGGCAAGACCACCCTGGCGTACGTGGTCTCCAAGGCCACCAACAAGCGCTTCGTCGAGCTCTCCGCGATCACCGCCGGCGTCAAGGAGGTCCGGGCCGTCATCGACGGCGCCCGCCGCGCCTCCGGCGGCTACGGCAAGGAGACCGTCCTCTTCCTCGACGAGATCCACCGCTTCTCCAAGGCCCAGCAGGACTCCCTCCTCCCCGCCGTCGAGAACCGCTGGGTCACCCTCATCGCCGCCACCACCGAGAACCCCTACTTCTCGGTGATCTCCCCGCTCCTCTCCCGCTCGCTGCTCCTCACCCTGGAGTCGCTCACCGACGAGGACCTCAGCGGCCTCATGGACCGGGCCGTCACCGAGGAGCGCGGGCTCGGCGGCGCCGTCGGGCTCCCCGACGACGCCCGCGCCCACCTGCTGCGGATCGCCGGCGGCGACGCCCGCCGCGCCCTCACCGCCCTGGAGGCCGCCGCCGGCGGCGCCCTCGCCAAGGGCGAGCGGGAGATCACCCTCCAGACCGTCGAGGAGACGGTCGACCGCGCCGCCGTGACGTACGACCGGGACGGCGACCAGCACTACGACGTCGCCAGCGCCCTCATCAAGTCCATCCGCGGCTCCGACGTCGACGCGGCCCTGCACTACCTCGCCCGCATGATCGAGGCGGGGGAGGACCCCCGCTTCATCGCCCGCCGGCTGATGATCTCCGCCAGCGAGGACATCGGCCTCGCCGACCCGCAGGCCCTGCCGCTCGCCGTCGCCGCCGCCCAGGCCGTCGCCATGATCGGCTTCCCCGAGGCCGCCCTCACCCTCAGCCACGCCACCATCGCCCTCGCCCTGGCCCCCAAGTCCAACGCGGCGACCAACGCGATCTTCGCCGCCCGCGAGGACGTCAGGAACGGCCTCGCCGGCCCCGTCCCGGCCCACCTGCGCGACGGCCACTACAAGGGCGCCGCCAAGCTCGGCCACGCCCAGGGGTACGTCTACCCGCACGACGTGCCCGGCGCGATCGCCGCCCAGCAGTACGCCCCCGACGCCCTGCACGGCCGGCGCTACTACGAGCCCACCCGCTACGGCGCCGAGGCCCGCTACGCCGACGTGGTGGAGAAGGTCCGCGAGCGGCTCAAGGGCGACGGCTGAGCGGGCCGGCCCCCGGGACGGCGGCGCTCCGGGGAGCCGGTACACTGGTCGGGATCGCTGCGTCCCGTGTCCGGCTCCGGCCGGCGCCACCAGAGCGGGACGATCAGCAGGAGACCCGGCCTCCGGGCAGGGTTTCCAGGAGCGTCGCGCACCTTCGAAGGTGTCGCGTGCCACCCACCACCCCCCGGGTTCCCGGGACCGGCGGTGGGTCGTTCGCGTGCTGCACGTACGTGCCCAGACCGGGAAGCGGCTGCCCGACGGGTCCCTCGCGGACCCGATGGGTTTTCCCGGCTGCGGATGCGACCTCCCTAACCACTGGTGAAGCCGTATTCGTTCAGACAGAGAGGTTGGTTCATGGCGAACCAGGCCCGCCCCAAGGTCAAGAAGTCGCGTGCCCTCGGCATCGCGCTGACGCCGAAGGCCGTCAAGTACTTCGAGGCCCGTCCCTACCCGCCGGGCGAGCACGGCCGCGGCCGCAAGCAGAACTCGGACTACAAGGTCCGTCTGCTCGAGAAGCAGCGTCTGCGTGCCCAGTACGACATCAGCGAGCGCCAGATGGCGCGCGCCTACGACCGCGCCAAGAAGGCCGAGGGCAAGACGGGCGAGGCGCTGGTCGTCGAGCTCGAGCGCCGTCTCGACGCCCTGGTCCTGCGTTCGGGCATCGCCCGCACCATCTACCAGGCCCGCCAGATGGTCGTCCACGGCCACATCCAGGTCAACGGTGGCAAGGTCGACAAGCCGTCCTTCCGCGTCCGTCCCGACGACGTCGTGATGGTCCGCGAGAAGTCCCGCGCGAAGACCCTCTTCCAGGTCGCCCGCGAGGGTGGCTTCGCCCCCGACGGCGAGACCCCGCGCTACCTCCAGGTCAACCTGAAGGCCCTGGCCTTCCGCCTGGACCGCGAGCCGAACCGCAAGGAGATCCCGGTCATCTGCGACGAGCAGCTGGTCGTCGAGTACTACGCCCGCTGATCCGGCGGTCGTAGTAGTCACCCACGCGGTGTTCAGCCCGCCGCTTCCCCGCCCTTTCCGGTGGGGGAGCCGGCGGGCTTCCGCGTTCCCGGCACCACCGGCCGGCGCGCGGTACGGAACGGCCGCGGCGCCGCGGCACCCGGCCGGTCCGCCCCGGCCGCCCCCGGACGGTCCGCCACCGCCCGCTCCGCCGTCTCGTCCAGCGACAGGGCCCGCCCGAGCCGGAACGCCTCCTCGTACCCCTCCGCCCCCAGCTCCTCCACCGCCCGCCCCGCGCACAGCGCCCGCGGGCCGTCGAAGGAACCCGACCCGAAGAGCTGGATCCCCACCGCGTCCCACACCGACAGCGCCGCCCCCTGGAGCACCGCCGCCTCCGCCGCGTCGCCCTGGTCCACCGTGACCAGCGCCAGCAGCTCCACGGCCAGCACCAGCCCCACCAGGTCGCGGAAGAGGTGGTTGATCGTGACGCACTCCACCAGCAGCTCCCGCGCCTCCGGCAGCGCGCCCCGGGTCCACGCCGAGTACCCGAGCACGTAGAGCGCGTAGGCCCGCGACCACCGCTCCCCGCGCTCCTCGCAGACCTCCCGCACCTCCCGGCAGATCGCCGTCGCGCCCTCCAGGTCGCCCCGGAAGGCCCGCGCCATCGCCAGCTCCACCTGGCCCATCAGCACGTTGCTGTTCAGCTCGCCCAGCTCGCCGTACGCGTCCAGGGCCCGGCCCAGCAGCTCCTCGGCGCGCGGGAAGTCGTCCGAGAGCAGCGCCAGACAGCCCAGCCGGTGCGTCGCGTACGCCTCCGCCAGCCGGTTCCGCGAGGCCCGGGCCCGCTCCCGGCAGCTGTGCAGCGCCGCCACCGCCGCCGTCGGGTCGCCCTGGAGGACCGCCACGTAGCCCAGCACCCAGAGCGCCTTCAGCCGCGCCTCCTCGTGCCCCGACTCCAGCGCCAGCGCCCGGTCCAGCCAGTGCCGCCCCTCCGAGAGCCGGCCGCACCCCACCCACGCGAACCAGAGCGTCCCGGCCAGGTGCTGGGCCAGGTGCGCGTCGTCCGGCAGCTCCAGACAGAGGTCGAGGGCCGCCCGCAGGTTCGGGAGCGCCGCGGCCGTCCGGGCCGCCACCTCCGCCTGCCGGGGACTGAACCACTCCAGCTCGCACCAGGTGGCCAGGCCCATGTACCAGTCCCGGTGCCGCCGCCGCATCCGCTCGGTGTCCCCGAGCGCCGCCAGCCACTCGGCCCCGTACGCCGCCACCGTGTCCAGCATCCGGTAGCCCGGGCCCGCCGCCGTGTCCTCGCGGGTCACCAGCGACTGGGCCAGCAGACCGCCCAGCAGGTCGAGGACCGCCTCCTGCGGCAGGTCGGGGCCCCCGCACACGTACTCCACGGCCTCCAGGTCGAAGGGGCCGGCGAAGACCGAGAGCCGCGCCCACAGCAGTCGCTCCCGGGGCGTGCACAGCTCGTGGCTCCAGCCGATCGCGGTGCGCAGCGTCCGGTGGCGGGGCGGGACGCCGCGCCCGCCGTCGCCGAGCAGCCGGAAGCGGTCGTCCAGCCGGGCCAGGAGCTGCTCCACCGACAGCAGCGGCAGCCGCCCGGCGGCCAGTTCGAGCGCGAGCGGGATCCCGTCGAGCCGCCGGCACAGCTCCCGTACCGCCTCGTCCCGGGGGAGGGCGGGCGCGCCGGCCCGGGCCGCCCGCTCGGCGAGCAGCGCGAGCGCGTCCGGCTCGTCCATCGGGGCCAGCGCCAGCACGGCCTCGCCCGGCAGCCGCAGCGGCAGACGGCCGGCGGCCAGCACGGTCAGCCCCGGGGCCGCCGCGAGCAGCGCGTGGACGAGCGGGGCGGCCGCCTCCACCAGGTGCTCGAAGCCGTCGAGGACGAGCAGCAGCCTGCGGTCGGCGAGGTGCTCCACCAGCACCTCGCGGGGGGCGCGGAGCGTGTGGTCGGTCAGGCCGAGGGCCTCCACGAGGGCGTGCTCGATCAGACCGGGATCGCGCAGCGGCGCCAGCTCCGCGAGCCGGACCCCCTCGCCGTAGCGTTTCTGCACCGCCGCCGCGACCCTGAGGGCCAGCCGGGTCTTGCCCACCCCGCCCACGCCGAGGACCGTGACGAGACGGGACTCGCCCAGGAGCGCGGCCAGTTCGGCCTGCTCGCCGGCCCGTCCCACGAACCGGTTGGGCTCCGCCGGGAGATTGCTGCGTCGCATGGGACACGGAGCGTACTCATCCGCGCGCGCTCCGTACAATCTGATCGCGCAACTCCCGCCCCGCGGGCGGTAATGCGGTGCGGCGTCCCGGCCCCGGCGCGATAGGCTCGGGGAACGACTTTTCGCAGGACCCCAACGAACGATGACGACAGCAGAGAGCGGTGCTCAGTGACCGGTGGAGAGGTTGCCGGGATCCTGGTGGCCGTGTTCTGGGCGATCCTCGTCTCCTTCCTCGCCGTGGTGCTGGCGAGGCTGGCGCAGACGCTCAGGGCGACCACCCGGCTCGTGGCGGAGGTGACCGAGCAGGCCGTGCCCCTGCTCGCCGACGCGTCGGCGACCGTCCGCTCGGCCCAGACCCAGCTGGACCGGGTGGACGCCATCGCGTCCGACGTCCAGGAGGTCACCGCCAACGCCTCCGCGCTCTCGACGACCGTCGCCTCCACCTTCGGCGGCCCGCTCGTCAAGGTCGCCGCGTTCGGCTACGGGGTCCGCAGGGCGCTGGGCGGTCGCGGCCGGGACCGCGAGGAGGTGCCGCCCGCCACCGGGCGACGTACTGTGATCGTCGGCCGTACCGTGCCCCTGGCACGGCGCCGGAAGCAGAAGGGCCGATAGCCGCGATGTTCCGCCGCACGTTCTGGTTCACGGCCGGCGCAGCCGCCGGCGTCTGGGCCACCACCAAGGTCAACCGCAAGATCCAGCAGCTGACCCCCGAGAGCCTCGCGGCGCAGGCCGCGAACAAGGCGATCGACGCCGGCCACCGGCTCAAGGACTTCGCCCTCGACGTGAGGGCGGGCATGGCCCGGCGGGAGGCGGAGCTGGGCGAGGCGCTCGGCCTCGACGCACCGCCCCCCGGCGACCGGGAACTCCCGGAGCCCCGCGGCCGGGCCGCCCTCGGCCCCGCCCCGCACAAGACCACGACCACGTTCTCGGCGCGCCCGGCGCGCACGATCTCGTACAACCGGAATGAGGACCACTGATGGAGTCGGCTGAAATCCGCCGCCGCTGGCTGAGCTTCTTCGAGGAGCGCGGGCACACCGTCGTCCCTTCGGCGTCGCTCATCGCGGACGACCCGACTCTGCTGCTCGTCCCCGCCGGCATGGTGCCCTTCAAGCCCTACTTCCTGGGCGAGGTCAAGCCGCCCTTCACGCGCGCCTCCAGCGTGCAGAAGTGCGTGCGCACGCCGGACATCGAGGAGGTCGGCAAGACCACCCGGCACGGCACCTTCTTCCAGATGTGCGGCAACTTCTCCTTCGGCGACTACTTCAAGGAAGGCGCCATCAAGCTCGCCTGGGAGCTGCTGACCACCCCGGTGGAGCACGGCGGCTACGGGCTGGAGCCGGAGAAGCTCTGGATCACCGTCTACCTGGAGGACGACGAGGCCGAGCGCATCTGGCGCGACGTCGTCGGCGTCCCGGCCGAGCGCATCCAGCGCCTCGGCAAGAAGGACAACTACTGGTCGATGGGCGTTCCCGGCCCCTGCGGCCCCTGCTCCGAGATCAACTACGACCGCGGCCCCGAGTTCGGCGTCGAGGGCGGCCCGGCCGTCAACGACGAGCGGTACGTGGAGATCTGGAACCTCGTCTTCATGCAGTACGAGCGCGGCGAGGGCTCCGGCAAGGAGGACTTCCCGATCCTCGGCGAGCTGCCGTCGAAGAACATCGACACGGGCCTCGGCCTGGAGCGCCTGGCGATGATCCTCCAGGGCGTCCAGAACATGTACGAGACGGACACCCTCAAGGTCGTCATCGACAAGGCCACCGAGCTGACCGGCGTCGCCTACGGCAAGGCCCACGACAGCGACGTCTCGCTGCGCGTGGTCGCCGACCACATGCGCACCTCCGTCATGCTCATCGGCGACGGCGTCACCCCGGGCAACGAGGGCCGCGGCTACGTGCTCCGCCGCATCATGCGCCGCGCCGTCCGCAACATGCGCCTGCTCGGCGCCACCGGCCCGGTCGTCGGCGAGCTCGTCGACACGGTCATCAGGACCATGGGCGAGCAGTACCCGGAGCTGGAGACCGACCGCAAGCGCATCGAGACGGTCGCCCTCGCCGAGGAGGCCGCGTTCCTCAAGGCCCTCAAGGGCGGCACCAACATCCTCGACACCGCCGTCACCGAGACCAAGGCCGCCGGCGGCACGGTCCTCGCCGGCGAGAAGGCCTTCCTGCTCCACGACACCTGGGGCTTCCCGATCGACCTCACCCTGGAGATGGCCGCCGAGCAGGGCCTCTCCGTGGACGAGGACGGCTTCCGCCGCCTGATGAAGGAGCAGCGGGACCGCGCCAAGGCCGACGCCAAGGCCAAGAAGACCGGCCACGCCGACGTCTCCGCCTACCGCGAGATCGCCGACACCTCCGGCGCCACCCAGTTCACCGGCTACACCAACACCGAGGGCGAGTCCACGGTCGTCGGCCTGCTGGTGAACGGCGTCCCGTCGCCGGCCGCCTCCGAGGGCGACGAGGTCGAGGTCGTCCTCGACCGCACCCCCTTCTACGCCGAGGGCGGCGGCCAGATCGCCGACCAGGGCCGCATCCGGCTGCACTCCGGCGCCGTGATCGAGGTCCGCGACGTGCAGCAGCCCGTCCCCGGCGTCTCGGTGCACAAGGGTTCGGTGCAGGTCGGCGAGGTGACCGTGGGCTCCACCGCCTATGCCACCATCGACGTGCGCCGCCGGCAGGCCATCGCCCGCGCCCACTCGGCCACCCACCTCACCCACCAGGCGCTGCGCGACGCCCTCGGCCCGACGGCCGCCCAGGCCGGTTCCGAGAACCAGCCCGGCCGCTTCCGCTTCGACTTCGGTTCGCCGAACGCCGTCCCCGGCACGGTCCTGATGGACGTCGAGCAGAAGATCAACGAGGTCCTCTCGCGCGAGCTGGAGGTCCACGCCGAGGTCATGCCGATCAACGAGGCCAAGCGCCAGGGCGCCATCGCCGAGTTCGGCGAGAAGTACGGCGAGCAGGTCCGCGTCGTCACCATCGGCGACTTCTCCAAGGAGCTGTGCGGCGGCACGCACGTCGGCAACACCGCCCAGCTGGGCCTGGTGAAGCTGCTGGGCGAGTCCTCCATCGGTTCCGGCGTGCGCCGCATCGAGGCCCTGGTCGGCGTCGACGCGTACAACTTCCTCGCCAAGGAGCACACGGTCGTCGCCCAGCTCCAGGAGCTGGTCAAGGGCCGCTCGGAGGAGCTGCCGGAGAAGATCGCCACCATGCTCGGCAAGCTGAAGGACGCCGAGAAGGAGATCGAGAAGTTCCGCGCGGAGAAGGTCCTCCAGGCCGCCGCCGGTCTGGTCGACTCCGCCAAGGACATCCGCGGCCTCGCCCTCGTCACCGGCCAGGTGCCGGACGGCACCGGCGCCGACGACCTGCGCAAGCTGGTCCTCGACGTGCGCGGCCGCATCCCGTCCGACCGCCCGGCCGTCGTGGCCCTGTTCACCACGGCCAACGGCAAGCCGCTGACGGTCATCGCCACCAACGAGGCCGCCCGCGAGCGCGGCCTCAAGGCCGGCGAGCTGGTCCGCACGGCCGCCAAGACCCTCGGCGGCGGTGGCGGCGGCAAGCCGGACGTCGCCCAGGGCGGCGGCCAGAACCCGGAGGCCGTCGGCGAGGCCATCGCCGCCGTGGAGCGCCTCGTGGTGGAGACGGCGTGACGATGCGCCGCGGCCGCCGCATCGCGGTCGACGTCGGGGACGCCCGGATCGGGGTCGCCTCGTGCGACCCCGACGGGGTCCTCGCCACGCCGGTGGAGACCGTGCCGGGGCGTGACGTCCCGGCCGCCCACCGGCGGCTCCGCCAGATCGTGGCGGAGTACGAGCCGATCGAGGTCGTCGTGGGCCTGCCCCGCTCGCTCAGCGGGCGGGAGGGCCCGGCCGCCGCCAAGGTCCGGGCCTTCGCGAAGGAGATGGCGAAGGGCATCGCCCCGGTGCCGGTCCGACTGGTCGACGAGCGGATGACCACCGTGACGGCGACGCAGGGCCTGCGGGCCTCCGGCGTGAAGTCCAAGAAGGGCCGTGCCGTCATCGACCAGGCCGCCGCGGTGATCATCCTTCAGAACGCTCTTGAGTCCGAACGGGTATCAGGTAATCCGCCCGGCGAGGGCGTCGAAGCGATCATCTGATCGCGATACGGTAACGTTCCGCGCGATGTGGCGGTGTTCGAACAGCTGCCGCACTACGTAGAGGCGGATCGTCCGGAAGCCTCGCGGCTGTTTGGGGATCGATGACTGAGTATGGCCGGGGCCAGGGCTCCGAACCGTGGCACCCCACGGACCCCCTCTACGGGGACCAGGGGTGGGAAGGTCAGCAGCAGTACCAGCAGCCGCAGCAGGCGGCGCCGTACCCGCAGGGCGGTCAGGCCTACCAGGACCCGTACCAGCAGCAGGGCTACGGGCCCGACCCGTACCAGCAGCAGGCCGCGTACCAGCAGCAGTATCCCCAGCAGGGGTACGCCGACCCGCAGCAGGCGCAGGCGTACGGGCAGACCGGCTGGGACCAGGGCCCCCAGGGGCACCCGGGCCAGGGATACGACACGCCCGGGCAGTCCGGACAGCTGTACGACGGTGCCTACGACGGCAACTGGGAGACCGGCCAGGCCGCCATGGCCTACAACGCGCCGCCCGCCGATCCGTACGGCGGCCAGCAGCCCGACCTCTACGGCACGCCCGAGGCCTATCCGCCGCCGCAGCCCCCCGGCCGCCGGCAACAGCCCCCGGAGCCGGTCGTCGACTGGGCGCCGGAACCCGAGCCGGAGCCCGTACGCCCCGAGCCGGAGCCCGAGGAGTCGCACCCCTTCTTCACGGGCGACGACGACGAGGACGGCTACGAGGACGACGAGCCCGCCTCCCGCCGGGGCCGGGGCGGTCGCGGCGACGACCGCGACCGCGAGCGCCGCGGCAAGGAGAAGAAACGCAAGGGCAAGAACGGCGTGGCCTGCCTCGTCGTCGCCGCCGTCCTCGTCGGCGGTGTCGGCGGCATCGGCTACTTCGGCTACCAGTTCTGGCAGGGCAAGTTCGGCGAGGACCCCGACTTCGTGGGCACCGGCAGCGGCGAGGTCCAGGTCGAGATCCCCAAGGGCGCGTTCGGCAACGAGATCGGCAACATCCTCAAACAGGCCGGCGTCGTGAAGAGCGTCGACGCCTTCGTGGCGGCGCAGCAGAAGAACGCCAAGGGCAACTCGATCCAGGCCGGCGCCTACACCCTCAAGAAGGAGATGTCGGCGGAGAGCGCGGTCGCGCTGATGCTGGACCCGGCGAGCCAGGCCAACCTGATCATCCCCGAGGGCAAGCGCAACGCCTGGGTGTACGAGCAGATCGACACCCGCCTCAACCTCCCGCCCGGCAGCACGAAGGAGATCGCCTTCAAGCAGGCCGACTCCCTGGGCCTGCCGGACTGGGCGAAGAACCACGAGAACGTCAAGGACCCCCTGGAGGGCTTCCTCTTCCCGGCGAGCTACCCGGTCGCGAAGGGCGGCAAGCCCGAGGACGCCCTGAAGAAGATGGTCAGCCGGGCGAACGCGGAGTACACGAAGCTCGACCTGGCGGGACAGGCGAAGAAGCACGGCGTAGAGAACGCCTGGGAACTGCTCACCGTCGCGAGCCTCGTGCAGGCGGAGGGCAAGACCCACGACGACTTCCGCAAGATGGCGGAGGTCATCTACAACCGCCTCCAGCCGGACAACACGCAGACGAACGGGCTGTTGCAGTTCGACTCGGCCCTCAACTACCTGAAGGGCCAGTCCGAGATCAAGATCTCGGAGAAGGAGGCGAACACCAACAAGGACCCCTACAACACGTACACGAACGTGGGACTGCCGCCCGGCCCGATCGGCAACCCGGGCAACGAGGCGCTGGCCGCCATGCTCGATCCGACGAAGGACGGCTGGATGTACTTCGTCGCCACGGACGGCATGAACAAGACCGAGTTCTCCAAGACACTGACCGAGCACGAAAAGCTCAAGGAAAAGTTCAATGCCAACACGAACTAGCGGGACGGGCCGCCGCGCCGCCGTCCTCGGTTCGCCGATCGCCCACTCGCTCTCCCCGGTCCTGCACCGGGCCGCGTACGCGGAGCTGGGTCTGGACGACTGGTCCTACGAGCGCTTCGAGATCGACGAGGCGGCCCTGCCGGGCTTCGTCGCGGAGCTCGACCGCTCGTGGGCGGGCCTGTCGCTGACCATGCCGCTCAAGCGGGCGATCATCCCGCTGCTCGACGAGGTCAGCGAGACGGCGGCCTCCGTGGAGGCGGTGAACACGGTGGTCCTCCGCGAGGACGGCCGCCGGATCGGCGACAACACCGACATCCCCGGCATGATCGCGGCCCTGCGCGAGCGGGGCGTCGAGAAGACGGAGTCCGCGGCGATCCTCGGCGCGGGCGCCACCGCCTCCTCCGCGCTCGCCGCGCTGGCCCGCGTCTGCGCGGGCCCGGTCACCGCGTACGTCCGCAGCCAAGCCCGGGCGGCGGAAATGCGCGGCTGGGGCGAGCGCCTCGGCGTGGACGTCCGTACGGCCGCCTGGGACGACGCGGCGGAGGCGTTCGCCGCGCCGCTGGTGATCGCCACGACCCCGGCCGGTACGACCGACACACTGGCCGCGGCCGTCCCCGACCGTCCCGGCACCCTCTTCGACGTCCTCTACGACCCCTGGCCCACCGCCCTCGCGGCCGCCTGGTCCGGCCGGGGCGGCGAGATCGTCGGCGGCCTCGACCTCCTGGTCCACCAGGCGGTCCTCCAGGTCGAACAGATGACGGGCGTCCCCCGGGCCCCCCTGGCTGCCATGCGCGCCGCCGGCGAGGCAGCCCTCGCCGCACGCTGACCTCGCTTACGCGAGCGGTCATTTCTGGTCGTCACCGTGACCAATTTCTTATCGGTGGCGGTGACGAGTGATCGCTAGGTTCCCCCTGATCGCACGGCCTCAGGCGCCGTGCTCCAGGGAGGAACAGTGCGCAGGTCCATATCCCGCGGTCTGGCGGCGCTCGCCGTCGCCTTCGGCACCGTGCTCGCGACGGGTGGCACCGCCAACGCGGCCATCTCCGACGGCGCGGCGGTCTCGGCCTGCGGGTCGAGCTACTACGTGCAGCGCAAGGCGACCATCGGATGGGGGCAGACGGTGACGGTCTTCCTCCTCTACAGCGCGTCCACGAAGAAGAACTGCGTCGTGACGATGAAGCACCCGGACATGGGCGTCGTCTACGGCTACCCGACAGAGCTCAGCGCCGGCATCCAGGCCGAAGGCGGCAGCTGGATCATCGATCGTGACGAGTACAAGTACTACGCGGGCCCTGTCTATCTCTACGCTCCGGGCAAGTGCGTTCGCTTCTCCGCCTACTACGAGGAGTCCGGTGCGGGAGGCACCCACGACATCAACTACACCAGCCCCTGGGGCAACTGCGGCTGATCTCCGCGCCGCCCGGACACGCGGGGCCGCCCGTGCGACGCGCGGGCGGCCGGGCGGCCCCGCTCCCGTGCCCGTCCGCAGACCGGACAGGTGCCGGATCCACGCCCCGGACGTGGGAGGATCGAGGGTGGCGGGTCAGGGCCGCGCGCCCGGTCCTGCCGTCGCAGTGCCCAGGCGCGAGCATGAGGAGCATCGTTGAGCAGGTTGCGTTGGCTGACCGCTGGGGAATCCCACGGACCCGCGCTGGTCGCGACGCTGGAGGGTCTTCCCGCCGGCGTCCCGGTCACCACTGAGCTGGTGGCGGACCACCTCGCGCGGCGGCGCCTCGGCTATGGGCGCGGCGCCCGGATGAAGTTCGAGCAGGACGAGGTCACCTTCCTCGGCGGCGTCCGGCACGGGCTGTCGCTGGGTTCGCCGATCGCCGTGATGGTCGGGAACACCGAGTGGCCCAAGTGGGAGAAGGTCATGTCGGCCGACCCGGTCGACCCCTCGGAGCTCAAGGAGACCGGCCGCAACGCGCCGCTGACCCGGCCCCGGCCCGGTCACGCCGACCTCGCCGGCATGCAGAAGTACGGCTTCGACGAGGCCCGGCCGATCCTGGAGCGCGCCAGCGCCCGGGAGACCGCCGCCCGCGTCGCCCTCGGCGCCGTCGCCCGGTCCTTCCTCAAGGAGGCCGCCGGCATCGAGATCGTCAGCCACGTGGTCGAGCTGGCCTCGGCCAAGGCGCCGTACGGCGTGTACCCGGTCCCCGCCGACGTCGAGAAGCTCGACGCCGACCCGGTCCGCTGCCTCGACGCCGACGCGTCGAAGGCGATGGTCGCCGAGATCGACCAGGCCCACAAGGACGGCGACACCCTCGGCGGCGTCGTCGAGGTCCTCGCCTACGGCGTGCCCGTCGGCCTCGGTTCGCACGTCCACTGGGACCGCCGCCTCGACGCCCGGCTCGCCGCCGCGCTCATGGGCATCCAGGCCATCAAGGGCGTCGAGGTCGGCGACGGCTTCGACCTCGCCCGGGTGCCCGGCTCCCAGGCCCACGACGAGATCGTGAGGACCGACGAGGGCATCAAGCGCACCTCCGGCCGCTCCGGCGGCACCGAGGGCGGTCTCACCACCGGCGAACTGCTGCGCGTCCGCGCCGCCATGAAGCCGATCGCGACCGTCCCGCGCGCGCTCGCCACCGTCGACGTCGCCACCGGCGAGGCCGCCGCGGCCCACCACCAGCGCTCCGACGTCTGCGCCGTCCCGGCCGCCGGCATCGTCGCCGAGGCCATGGTCGCCCTCGTCCTCGCCGACGCCGTCCTGGAGAAGTTCGGCGGCGACTCGGTCCCCGAGACCCGCCGCAACGTCCAGGGCTACGTCGACAACCTGCGCATCCGGTGACCGGCGGCCCCCTGGTCGTCCTCGTCGGCCCGATGGGCTCCGGCAAGTCCACGGTGGGCGCGCTCCTGGCCGAACGGCTCGGCGCGCCCTACCGGGACACCGACGCCGACATCGTCGCCGTCGAGGGCCGCGAGATCTCCGACATCTTCGTCGAGGACGGGGAGGAGCGCTTCCGCGCCCTGGAGAAGGCCGCCGTGGCGAAGGCCCTCGCCGAGCACGAGGGCGTCCTCGCCCTCGGCGGCGGCGCGGTCCTCGACGCCGGCACCCGCGCCCTGCTGGCCGGGCGGCCCGTCGCGTACCTCTCGATGGACGTCGAGGAGGCCGTGCGGCGGGTCGGGCTCGGCGCGGCCCGGCCGCTGCTCGCGGTCAACCCGCGCCGCCAGTGGCGGGAGCTGATGGACGCCCGCCGTCCCCTGTACGAAGAAGTCGCGCGCGTCGTGGTCGCCACCGACGCCCGCACCCCCGAAGAGGTCGCCGCGGCGGTCCTCGACGCACTGGAGCTGAAGGACGCATGAGCACGGACCAGGAAGTGACCCGCATCCACGTCGGCGGCAGCGCGGGCACGGATCCGTACGAGGTGCTGGTCGGCCGGCAGCTGCTCGGCGAACTGCCCGCCCTCATCGGCGACAAGGCCAAGCGGGTCGCGGTCATCCACCCCGAGGCGCTCGCCGAGACCGGTGAGGCGCTCCGCGAGGACCTCGCGGAGCAGGGGTACGAGGCCGTCGCCATCCAGGTGCCCAACGCGGAGGAGGCGAAGACCGCCGAGGTCGCCGCCTACTGCTGGAAGGCCCTCGGCCAGACCGGCTTCACCCGCACCGACGTCATTGTCGGCGTCGGCGGCGGCGCCACCACCGACCTGGCCGGCTTCGTCGCCGCGACCTGGCTGCGCGGCGTCCGCTGGGTCGCCGTGCCCACCACCGTCCTCGGCATGGTCGACGCGGCCGTCGGCGGCAAGACCGGCATCAACACCGCCGAGGGCAAGAACCTCGTCGGCGCCTTCCACCCGCCGGCCGGCGTCCTGTGCGACCTCGCCGCGCTGGACTCGCTGCCGGTGCACGACTTCGTCAGCGGCCTCGCCGAGATCATCAAGACCGGCTTCATCGCCGACCCGGTGATCCTCGACCTCATCGAGGAGGACCCGCAGGCCGCCCGGACGCCCGAAGGCCCGCACACCGCCGAGCTGATCGTCCGCTCGATCCGGGTGAAGGCCGACGTGGTCTCCGGCGACCTCAAGGAGTCCGGCCGCCGCGAGATCCTGAACTACGGCCACACCCTCGCGCACGCCATCGAGAAGAACGAGCGGTACAAGTGGCGCCACGGCGCCGCCGTCTCCGTCGGCATGGTCTTCGCCGCCGAGCTGGCCCGCCTCGCCGGCCGCCTCGACGACGCCACCGCCGACCGGCACCGCGCCGTCCTGGAGTCCGTCGGCCTGCCGCTCACCTACCGCGGCGACCAGTGGCCCAAGCTCCTGGAGACGATGAAGGTGGACAAGAAGTCCCGCGGCGACCTGCTGCGCTTCATCGTCCTCGACGGGCTCGCCAAGCCGTCCGTCCTGGAGGGCCCCGACCCGGCCGTCCTCGTCGCCGCCTACGGGGAGCTCTCCGCGTGAGCGGGGCGCGCCGCGTGCTGGTCCTGAACGGGCCGAACCTCGGCCGGCTCGGCTCGCGCGAGCCCGACGTCTACGGCGCCACCTCCTACCAGGGGCTCGTCGAGTCCTGCCGGGAGCTGGGCACCGAGCTCGGCTTCGACGTCGAGGTCCGCGAGACCAACGACGAGGGCGAGATGATCCGCTGGCTCCACGAGGCGGCCGACGGGCGGGTGCCGGTGGTGCTCAACCCGGGCGCCTTCACCCACTACTCGTACGGGATGCGGGACGCGGCGGCGCAGCGCACCGCCCCGCTGATCGAGGTGCACATCTCGAACCCGTACACCCGCGAGGAGTTCCGGCACACCTCGGTGGTGGCCGCCGTGGCGACCGGCACGATCGCCGGCTTCGGCATCGGCTCCTACCGGCTCGCGCTGCGCGCGCTCGCCGAGGAGGTCGCCGCCGACGGCAGGGGCTGAACGGGCGTACGCGGAACCAGGGGCGGCTGCCGGCACGGCGGCCGCCCCTCCGCGGATGCCCGCGACGACCCGCGGGGCGGCGTCCTCGGGGACGGGCACTTTCGACAGGGTCCCGCCCGTTCCCCGAGCGGGGGGACGGGGCGGTAACGTTTTGGCATCCCCGGGCGACCGCAGCGGGGGCCGACGGCGGCACCGGACCGGCCGCCCTCACCGACCTACGAGGCCGACGAGACGGAGTGGCACCGGATGCAGCACGCAGTGGGGGGACCGCTGCCCTCGCCCGAGCAGCCGGGCCGGGAGCCCGGCCCGGCCCCGGCGGGCGGGCACGGCCCCGTGCCCCCGCCCCCGCCCCCGCCCCCGCAGGCGGCGCCCTACCCGGGACCGCCGTCCGGCACGCCCGGGAGTCGGCTGGGGGTGCACCCCGCCGTCCAGCCCGGGCCGCCCCCGGCGCCCGGCGGAGCCGGCTGGGGCGCCGCCCCCGGAGCCGTACCGCCGCACGCGGGCGGCGGCGCGCCCGGACACGGCGGTGCGGCCCCGGCCGCCCCGCACGCCCCCGGCTCCCCGCACGCCACCGGGGCGGTGCCGCTGCTGCCTCCGGTGCCGGTGGTGGAGCACCGGCCGGGCACCGGGGCCGCCACCCTCGCCGTGCTGCTCATCGGGCCCGCCGGCGCGGGCAAGACGACGGTCGCCCGGCACTGGGCGCGCCGCCGGCCCGTCCCCACCGCCCACATCAGCCTCGACGACGTGCGGGAATGGGTGTGCTCCGGCTTCGCCGACCCCCAGTCGGGGTGGAACGAGCACTCCGAGGCGCAGTACCGGCTCGCCCGCCGCACCTGCGGCTTCGCCGCCCGCAACTTCCTCGCCAACGGCATCTCCTGCATCCTCGACGACGCCGTCTTCCCCGACCGTCCCGTCGTCGGCCTCGGCGGCTGGAAGCGGCACGTCGGCCCCGGCCTGCTGCCGGTGGTCCTGCTGCCCGGCCTGGAGGTCGTCCTGGAGCGCAACGCCCAGCGCGCCGGCAACCGCCGCCTCTCCGACGAGGAGGTCGCCGCGATCCACGGCCGGATGGCGGGCTGGTACGGCTCCGGGCTCCCGATCATCGACAACTCCGCGCTCGACGTGGAGTCCACCGCCCGGCTCATCGACGAGGCACTGGCCCGCGCGATAGCCGCGCCGCCCGGCGGCTGACCGGGCGGCCCTCCCCGGTCGGACCCCGCCGACAGGCCGGGGCGGGGCCCGGCTCGTAGGCTCGGAACATGTCACAGGTGTATGCGGACCGCCGGGTCAGACTGCGCGACCGGGTCGCGGCAGCGGGCAGCGCGGCGGCCCTGGTGTCCCGCCCCGCCAACGTCCGTTACCTCGCGGGCGGCGCCCCGCCGGGCGCCGTGCTGCTCGTCGGCCCCGACCCCGGCGCGGACCTGCTGATCCGTCCGCCCGCGACCGAGGGCGAGCCCCTCGACGGGCGGCTCGACGAACTGCTCCGGCAGCAGCAACTCCCGCTCGGCGGCGGGGATCCGGCCGTCGCCGCGGCCGAACTGGCCCGCCGCTCCGGCGCCGACGGACTCGCCGTCGAGGAGCACGACCTCACGGTGGCCCGCCACCGCAGCCTCGGCGCCGCCGCGCCCGGACTCCGCCTCGCCGACCTCGCCTGCGCCGTCGAACAGCTCCGGGTGGTCAAGGACGAGGACGAGATCGCCTGTCTGCGGATCGCCGCCGAGATCGCCGACCAGGCCCTCGGGGAACTCCTGGAGTCCATCCTCGTCGGCCGCACCGAGCGCCACCTCGCGCTCGAACTGGAGCGGCGGCTGGTCGACCACGGCGCCGACGGGGCCGCCTTCCCCACCTCCGTCGCCACCGGGCCGCACTCCGGCCGGCGCGGCCACCGGCCCACCGACCGCAGGGTCGAGGAGGGCGACTTCCTCTCCGTCTGTCTCGGCGCGGACTACCGCGGCTACCGTTGCGAGATCGGCCGGACCTTCGTCATCGGCACCGCGCCCGCCGACTGGCAGATCGACCTCTACGACCTCGTCTTCGCCGCCCAGAAGGCCGGCCGGGAGTCCCTGGTGCCCGGCGCCGGGTACCGTGACGTGGACCGCGCGGCCCGCCACATCCTCGACGCCGCGGGCCACGCGGAGACCGCCGTTCCCCTCACCGGACACGGGGTGGGGCTCGAAATCGACGAGGACCCGCAGTTGTCCCCCTCGGCCATGGGTAAACTGGACGCTTGTGTGCCGGTCACCGTCGAACCGGGGGTCCACCTCCCGGGCCGGGGCGGGGTCCGGATCGATGACACGCTCGTCGTGCGCCAGGAGGCGGACGGCGGACCCGAGCTACTCACCATCACGACCAAGGAGCTGCTCGCGCTGTGAGGCGCGCAGGCCCCCTCGGTCCCACGTCAGTCCAGGAGATTCCGCAACCGTGGCTTCCACGAACGACCTCAAGAACGGCATGGTGCTCAAGCTCGAAGGCGGCCAGCTCTGGTCCGTCGTCGAGTTCCAGCACGTCAAGCCCGGCAAGGGCCCGGCCTTCGTGCGCACCAAGCTCAAGAACGTGCTGTCCGGCAAGGTCGTCGACAAGACCTTCAACGCCGGCGTGAAGGTGGAGACCGCGAACGTCGACAAGCGCGACATGCAGTTCTCCTACATGGACGGCGACTACTTCGTCTTCATGGACCTGGACACCTACGACCAGCTCCACATCGACCGCAAGGTCGTCGGCGACGCCGCCAACTTCCTCATCGAGGGCTTCACCGCGCTCGTCGCGCAGAACGAGGGCCAGGTCCTCTACGTCGAGCTGCCGGCCGCCGTCGAGCTGGTCATCGCCGAGACCGAGCCGGGCGTCCAGGGCGACCGCTCCACCGGTGGCACCAAGCCCGCCAAGCTGGAGACCGGCCACGAGATCCAGGTCCCGCTCTTCATCACCACCGGTGAGAAGGTCAAGGTCGACACCCGCACCAGCGACTACCTCGGCCGGGTGAACAGCTAACCGTGGCCGCCCGGAGCAAGGCCCGCAGGCGGGCCTTCCAGATCCTGTTCGAGGCCGACCAGCGCGGCACTTCCGTGCAGGAGGTCCTCGCGGACCAGATCCGGCTCCACCGTGCCGACGCGCAGCAGCCGCCGGTCGGTGACTTCACGATGCAGCTGGTCGAGGGGTACGCCCAGTACGTGGCCCGGATCGACGAGCTCATCGCCACCTACGCGGTGGACTGGGACCTCGACCGGATGCCGGCCGCCGACCGGAACATCGTGCGCCTCGGCGCGTACGAGGTCATCTGGGAGGACGGCACCCCGGACGCGGTGGCGATCGACGAGGCGGTGCAGCTCGCCAAGGAGTTCTCCACGGACGACTCCCCGGCCTTCGTCAACGGCCTCCTCGGGCGCTTCAAGGACCTGAAGCCCCGACTGCGCCGGGATGTGGACGCCTAGTCCCGTACGGCCCTGCGAAGGGGCCCGCGGCACCCCCGGTGCGGCGGGCCCCTTCGCGTTCCCCCGTCCGAGTGAGGGCGGCGGGCGGAGGGGCGGGAGGGGTACGAAAAGCGCCGGGCCCGTGGCGTCGGATGACGTCCACGGGCCCGGCGGCACGTTTCTGCACTGGGGGGTGGCGGGGAGGTCAGTTCTCCTCGTGGGCCACCGCGCGGCGCGCGTCCGCGTCGAGCACGCCCCAGCTGATCAGCTGCTCGGTCAGGACCGAGGGGGACTGGTCGTAGATGACGGCCAGGGTGCGCAGGTCGTCCTGGCGGATCGACAGCACCTTGCCGTTGTAGTCGCCGCGCTGCGACTGGATCGTCGCCGCGTAGCGCTGGAGCGGGCCGGCCTTCTCCTGCGGGACGTGGGCCAGGCGCTCCAGGTCCAGGACCAGCTTCGGCGGGGGCTCGGCGGCGCCGCCGGGGGTCGTACCGGGCAGCAGCTCCTGCACCGGCACGCCGTAGAAGTCCGCCAGCTCGGCCAGGCGCTGCACGGTCACGGCGCGGTCGCCGCGCTCGTACGAACCGACCACCACGGCCTTCCAGCGGCCCTGGGACTTCTCCTCCACCCCGTGGAGGGACAGGCCCTGCTGGGTGCGGATGGCGCGGAGTTTGGCCCCGAGCTGCTTTGCGTATTCGCTGGACATAACGCTCCCGGACGCTGTGACGACATGCGGCTGCGCCGCGCGGCTGGTAACTCACTGTGAGGTTACGCAGCGTTACTCTTTCCCGTCAAGCCGAAAGGAACGCGCCACCCCCTCCCGGGGGACGGTCCGCCGCAGGTCGGAGCGGGGGAGGGGTGACCCCCGGAAAGCACGTGCGAGCGTCCCTGCTAAAGTGGACGCCGTACATCCGACGTCCTTTAAGGTCCGTCCCGTGAGGCGGAGAAGGAGGTCCTTTTCCCATGGACACGCACGCACACGTCGATGAGGCGCGGCCCGTTCTCGAGGCCCCCGACATCGCCCGGGTCCTGACCCGGATCGCCCACGAGATCGTCGAACGCGCCAAGGGCGCCGACGACGTGGTCCTCCTCGGCATTCCCACCCGCGGCGTCTACCTCGCCCGCCGGCTGGCCGAGAAGCTCGAATCGATCACCGGCGCCAAGGTCCCGGTCGGTTCCCTCGACATCACCATGTACCGCGACGACCTCCGGATGAAGCCGGCGCGCGCCATCGGCCGCACCGAGATCCCCGGCGAGGGCGTCGACGGCCGCCTCGTCGTCCTCGTCGACGACGTCCTCTTCTCGGGCCGCACCATCCGCGCCGCCCTCGACGCCCTCGGCGACATCGGCCGCCCCCGCGCGGTCCAGCTCGCCGTCCTCGTCGACCGCGGCCACCGCGAGCTCCCGATCCGCGCCGACTACGTCGGCAAGAACCTCCCCACGTCGCTGCGGGAGACCGTCAAGGTCCAGCTCGCCGAGGAGGACGGTCGCGACACCGTGCTGCTCGGCGGCAAGTCCGCCTCCTAGCCGGACCGGCCACCCCGCGGGACCCCGGCACCTCCGGGTGCCCCCGCACGCCCTGATGCCTCCCCACCCCGGAGAGAAACCCCGATGATGCGTCACCTCATCTCGGCCGCCGACCTCACCCGCGACGACGCCGTCCTGATCCTCGACACCGCCGAGGAGATGGCCCGGGTGGCCGACCGGCCCATCAAGAAGCTGCCGACCCTCCGCGGCCGGACCATCTGCAACCTCTTCTTCGAGGACTCCACCCGGACCCGGATCTCCTTCGAGGCCGCCGAGAAGCGCCTCTCCGCCGACGTCATCAACTTCGCGGCCAAGGGCTCCAGCGTCTCCAAGGGCGAGTCGCTGAAGGACACCGCGCAGACCCTGGAGGCGATGGGCGTCGACGCCGTCGTCATCCGGCACGGCGCCTCCGGAGCCCCCTTCCGCCTGGCCACCTCCGGCTGGATCGACGCCCCGGTCATCAACGCGGGCGACGGCACCCACCAGCACCCCACCCAGGCCCTCCTGGACGCCTTCACCATGCGCCGCCGCCTCGTCGGCCGCGACGCCGGGCTCGGCAGGGACCTCGAGGGCAAGCGGATCACGCTCGTCGGCGACGTCCTGCACAGCCGGGTCGCCCGCTCCAACGTCGACCTGCTGCACACCCTCGGCGCCGAGGTGACCCTGGTGGCCCCGCCCACCCTCGTCCCCGTCGGCGTCGAGACCTGGCCCTGCGAGGTCAGCTACGACCTCGACGGCGTGCTGCCGAAGTCGGACGCGGTGATGATGCTGCGTGTGCAGCGCGAGCGGATGAACGCCGCCTTCTTCCCGACCGAGCGCGAGTACTCGCGCCGGTACGGGCTCGACGGCGAGCGGATGGCCAAGATGCCCGAGCACGCCATCGTCATGCACCCCGGCCCCATGGTCCGCGGCATGGAGATCACCGCCGAGGTCGCCGACTCCGACCGCTGCACGGTCGTCGAGCAGGTCGCCAACGGCGTCTCCGTCCGGATGGCCGTCCTCTACCTGCTGCTCGGCGGCTCCGAGCCCGCCGCCGCCCCCGCCACCACCCGTACCGAGGAGAGCAAGTAAAGATGAGCAAGATCCTTATCCGTGGTGCGAAGGTGCTGGGCGGCGAGCCGCAGGACGTCCTCGTCGGCGGCGAGACCATCGCCCAGGTCGGCACCGGCCTGTCCGCCGAGGGCGCGACCGTGATCGAGGCCGAGGGGCGGATCCTCCTCCCCGGCCTCGTCGACCTCCACACCCACCTGCGCGAGCCCGGCCGCGAGGACTCCGAGACCGTCCTCACCGGCACCCGCGCCGCCGCCTCCGGCGGCTACACCGCCGTCTTCGCCATGGCCAACACCCACCCCGTCGCCGACACCGCCGGCGTCGTCGAGCAGGTCTACCGGCTCGGCAAGGAGGCCGGCTACTGCGACGTGCAGCCCATCGGCGCCGTCACCGTCGGCCTGGAGGGCAAGAAGCTCGCCGAGCTCGGCGCCATGCACGACTCCGCCGCCGGCGTCACCGTCTTCTCCGACGACGGCAAGTGCGTCGACGACGCCGTGATCATGCGCCGCGCCCTGGAGTACGTGAAGGCCTTCGGCGGCGTCGTCGCCCAGCACGCCCAGGAGCCCCGCCTCACCGAGGGCGCCCAGATGAACGAGGGCGTCGTCTCCGCCGAGCTGGGCCTCGGCGGCTGGCCGGCCGTCGCCGAGGAGTCGATCATCGCCCGCGACGTCCTCCTCGCCGAGCACGTCGGCTCCCGCGTCCACATCTGCCACCTCTCCACCGCCGGCTCCGTCGAGATCGTCCGCTGGGCCAAGTCCCGCGGCATCGACGTCACCGCCGAGGTCACCCCGCACCACCTCCTCCTCACGGACGAGCTGGTCCGCACCTACGACCCGGTCTACAAGGTCAACCCGCCGCTGCGCACCGAGCGCGACGTGCTGGCCCTGCGCGAGGCCCTCGCCGACGGCACGATCGACATCGTCGCCACCGACCACGCCCCGCACCCGCACGAGGACAAGGACTGCGAGTGGGCCGCCGCCGCCATGGGCATGGTCGGCCTGGAGACCGCGCTCTCCGTCGTCCAGCAGACGATGGTGGAGACCGGCCTGATCGACTGGGCGGGCGTCGCCGACCGGATGTCCTTCGCCCCGGCCCGCATCGGCCGCGCCACCGGCCACGGACGACCCGTCTCGGCTGGTGAGCCCGCCAACCTGGTCCTGGTCGATCCGGCTTACCGTGGGACCGTGGACCCCGCGGACTTCGCCTCCCGCAGCCGCAACACCCCCTACGAGGGCCGTGAGCTGCCGGGTCGCGTCACCCACACCTTCCTGCGGGGCCGGGCAACGGTCATGGACGGGAAGTTGGCGTGACACACACCCTCGCAAGCGCGGCCCTCGCCGCGGAGCAGAAGTCGGCCGAGGTGACCGACTGGGCCGGCCGCATCGGCTGGGTCGTCGGACTCCTGCTCTTCGTCGCCTTCGTCTACTGGCTGATGCGCCAGGGATGGAAGTGGCGCGGCAGCCTCCAGTCGGACCTCCCCGCCCTCCCCGAGGTGCCGGAGGCGCCCGGTGAGGCCAAGCTGACGATGGAGGGCCGCTACCACGGCTCCACCACCGCCGGGCAGTGGCTCGACCGGATCGTCGCCCACGGCCTCGGCACCCGCAGCCGGGCCGGGCTCACGCTCACCGACACCGGGATCTCCGTCGTCCGCCCCGGGGCGAACGACTTCCTGATCCCCGCCGCCGCCCTGCGCGAGGCCCGCCTCGACAAGGGCATCGCCGGCAAGGTCCTCGCCGAGGGCGGGCTCCTGGTCGTCACCTGGGAGCACGGCGGCACCCTCCTCGACTCCGGCTTCCGCTCCGACCGGGCCGCCGAGCACACCACCTGGGTCGAGACCCTCAACTCCATGATCAACACGACGGAAGGCATCGCACGATGACGACCTCCACAAGGGGAGCCCAGGCTCCCGCCGTACTCGTCCTGGAGGACGGCCGCACCTTCCGCGGCCGCGCCTACGGGGCCGTGGGGGAGACCTTCGGCGAGGCCGTGTTCTCCACCGGCATGACCGGCTACCAGGAGACCCTGACCGACCCCTCGTACGACCGCCAGATCGTGGTCGCCACCGCCCCCCAGATCGGCAACACCGGCTGGAACGACGAGGACGACGAGTCGAGCCGCATCTGGGTCTCCGGTTACGTGGTCCGCGACCCCGCCCGCATCCCGTCGAACTGGCGCGCCACGCGCAGCCTCGACGACGAGCTGGCCGCCCAGGGCGTCGTCGGCATCTCCGGCATCGACACCCGCGCCCTCACCCGCCACCTGCGCGAGCGCGGCTCCATGCGCGCCGGCGTCTTCTCCGGCGAGGCCCTCGCCCCCGAGGCCGAGCTGCTCGCCCGCGTGCAGGCGCAGCCCCGGATGAAGGGCGCCAGCCTCTACGAGGAGGTCGCCACCAAGGAGCCGTACGTCGTCCCCGCGATCGGCGACAAGAAGTTCACCGTCGCCGCGATCGACCTCGGCATCAAGGGCATGACCCCGCGCCGGATGGCCGAGCGCGGCATCGAGGTCCACGTGCTGCCCGCCACCGCGAGCGTCGAGGACGTGTACGCGGTGAACCCGGACGGCGTCTTCTTCTCCAACGGCCCGGGCGACCCGGCCACCGCCGACGGCCCGGTCGCGCTCATGACCGCCGTCCTGGAGCGCAGGACCCCGCTCTTCGGCATCTGCTTCGGCAACCAGATCCTCGGCCGCGCGCTCGGCTTCGGCACCTACAAGCTGAAGTACGGCCACCGGGGCATCAACCAGCCCGTCCAGGACCGCACGACCGGCAAGGTCGAGGTCACCGCGCACAACCACGGCTTCGCCGTCGACGCGCCCCTCGACCAGGTCTCCGAGACCCCCTTCGGCCGCGCCGAGGTCTCCCACGTCTGCCTGAACGACAACGTGGTGGAGGGCCTCCGGCTGCTCGACCAGCCCGGCTTCTCCGTCCAGTACCACCCCGAGGCGGCCGCGGGCCCGCACGACGCCGCGTACCTCTTCGACCGCTTCGTGACCCTCATGGAGGCCGAGCGTGCCTAAGCGCACCGACATCCAGTCCGTCCTGGTCATCGGCTCCGGCCCGATCGTCATCGGCCAGGCCGCCGAGTTCGACTACTCCGGCACCCAGGCCTGCCGCATCCTCAAGGCCGAGGGCCTGCGGGTCATCCTGGTCAACTCCAACCCGGCCACGATCATGACCGACCCGGAGATCGCCGACGCCACCTACGTCGAGCCGATCACCCCCGAGTTCGTCGAGAAGATCATCGCCAAGGAGCGCCCCGACGCCCTCCTGCCCACCCTCGGCGGCCAGACCGCGCTCAACACCGCGATCTCCATGCACGAGCAGGGCGTCCTGGAGAAGTACGGCGTCGAGCTCATCGGCGCCAACGTCGAGGCCATCCACAAGGGCGAGGACCGCGACCTCTTCAAGGGCGTCGTCGAGGCCGTCAAGGCCAAGATCGGCTACGGCGAGTCCGCCCGCTCGGTCATCTGCCACTCCATGGACGACGTCCTCAAGGGCGTCGAGACGCTCGGCGGCTACCCCGTCGTCGTCCGCCCCTCCTTCACCATGGGCGGCGCCGGCTCCGGCTTCGCCCACGACGAGGAGGAGCTGCGCCGCATCGCCGGCCAGGGCCTCACGCTCTCCCCGACCACCGAGGTGCTCCTGGAGGAGTCCATCCTCGGCTGGAAGGAGTACGAGCTGGAGCTGATGCGCGACAAGCACGACAACGTCGTGGTCGTCTGCTCCATCGAGAACTTCGACCCGATGGGCGTCCACACCGGCGACTCCATCACCGTCGCCCCGGCGATGACCCTCACCGACCGCGAGTACCAGCGCCTGCGCGACATCGGCATCGCGATCATCCGCGAGGTCGGCGTCGACACCGGCGGCTGCAACATCCAGTTCGCGGTCAACCCCGACGACGGCCGGATCATCGTCATCGAGATGAACCCCCGCGTCTCCCGCTCCTCGGCCCTCGCCTCCAAGGCCACCGGCTTCCCGATCGCCAAGATCGCGGCCCGGCTCGCCGTCGGCTACACGCTGGACGAGATCCCGAACGACATCACGGAGAAGACCCCGGCGTCCTTCGAGCCCACGCTCGACTACGTCGTCGTCAAGGCCCCCCGCTTCGCCTTCGAGAAGTTCCCCTCGGCCGACTCCACGCTGACCACGACCATGAAGTCGGTCGGCGAGGCCATGGCCATCGGCCGGAACTTCCCCGAGGCCCTCCAGAAGGCCCTGCGCTCCCTGGAGAAGAAGGGCTCCCAGTTCGCCTTCACCGGCGAGCCCGGCGACAAGGCCGAGCTGCTGCGCGAGGCGGTCCGCCCCACCGACGGCCGCATCAACACCGTCATGCAGGCGATCCGCGCCGGCGCCACCCCCCAGGAGGTCTTCGACGCCACGAAGATCGACCCGTGGTTCGTCGACCAGCTCTTCCTGATCAAGGAGCTCGCCGACGAGCTCGCCGGTGCCGAGAAGCTGGAGCCCGCGCTCCTCGCCGAGGCCAAGCGCCACGGCTTCTCCGACGCCCAGATCGCCGAGATCCGCGGCCTGCGCGAGGACGTCGTCCGCGAGGTCCGGCACGCCCTCGGCGTCCGCCCGGTCTACAAGACGGTCGACACCTGCGCCGCCGAGTTCGCCGCCAAGACGCCGTACTTCTACTCCTCCTACGACGAGGAGACCGAGGTCGCGCCGCGCGAGAAGCCCGCCGTGATCATCCTCGGCTCCGGCCCGAACCGCATCGGCCAGGGCATCGAGTTCGACTACTCCTGCGTCCACGCCTCCTTCGCCCTGAGCGACGCCGGCTACGAGACCGTGATGGTCAACTGCAACCCGGAGACCGTCTCCACCGACTACGACACCTCCGACCGGCTCTACTTCGAGCCGCTCACCCTGGAGGACGTCCTGGAGATCGTCCACGCCGAGTCCCTCGCGGGCCCGATCGCCGGCGTGGTCGTCCAGCTCGGCGGCCAGACCCCGCTCGGCCTCTCCCAGGCCCTCAAGGACAACGGCGTGCCGGTCGTCGGCACCTCCCCGGAGGCCATCCACGCCGCCGAGGACCGCGGCGCCTTCGGCCGCGTCCTGGAGGAGGCCGGCCTGCCGGCCCCCAAGCACGGCACCGCCACCACCTTCGCCGGCGCCAAGGAGATCGCGGACGAGATCGGCTACCCGGTCCTGGTCCGCCCCTCGTACGTGCTCGGCGGCCGCGGCATGGAGATCGTCTACGACGAGGCGCGCCTGGAGGCGTACATCGCCGAGTCCACCGAGATCAGCCCCACCCGGCCGGTCCTGGTCGACCGCTTCCTCGACGACGCCATCGAGATCGACGTCGACGCCCTCTACGACGGCACCGAGCTCTACCTCGGCGGCGTCATGGAGCACATCGAGGAGGCCGGCATCCACTCCGGTGACTCGGCCTGCGCCCTGCCCCCGATCACCCTGGGCGGCTTCGACATCAAGCGCCTGCGCGCCTCCACCGAGGCGATCGCCAAGGGCGTCGGCGTCCGCGGCCTGATCAACATCCAGTTCGCCATGGCCGGCGACATCCTCTACGTCCTGGAGGCCAACCCGCGCGCCTCCCGGACCGTGCCCTTCACCTCGAAGGCCACCGCCGTCCCGCTCGCGAAGGCCGCCGCCCGCATCTCGCTGGGCGCGACCATCGCCGAGCTGCGCGCCGAGGGCCTGCTGCCGAAGACCGGCGACGGCGGCACCCTGCCGCTCGACGCGCCGATCTCCGTCAAGGAGGCCGTGATGCCGTGGTCGCGCTTCCGCGACGTGCACGGCCGCGGCGTGGACACCGTCCTCGGCCCGGAGATGCGCTCCACCGGCGAGGTCATGGGCATCGACGCCGTCTTCGGCACCGCCTACGCCAAGTCGCAGGCCGGCGCCTACGGCCCGCTGCCCACCAAGGGCCGCGCCTTCATCTCGGTCGCCAACCGCGACAAGCGCTCGATGATCTTCCCGGCGCGCGAGCTGGTCGCCCACGGCTTCGAGCTGCTCGCCACCTCCGGCACCGCCGAGGTCCTCAAGCGCAACGGCATCAACGCCACCGTCGTGCGCAAGCTCAGCGAGGGCGAGGGGCCGAACGGCGAGAAGACGATCGTCCAGCTGATCCACGACGGCCAGGTCGACCTGATCGTCAACACCCCGTACGGCACCGGCGGCCGCCTCGACGGCTACGAGATCCGTACGGCGGCGGTGTCCCGCGGCGTCCCGTGCCTCACCACGGTGCAGGCGCTCGCCGCGGCCGTGCAGGGCATCGACGCCCTCAACCACGGAGACGTCGGCGTCCGTTCCCTCCAGGAACACGCCGAACACCTGACCGCGGCCCGCGACTAGCAGCCACCGAGGGGGACACCGGAAACGGTGTCCCCCTCTTCATGAGGACACCACCATGTACAAGCTCTTCTTCCAGCTCGTCTTCAAGCGCATGGACCCCGAGAAGGCCCACTACCTGGCCTTCCGCTGGATCCGGCTCGCGGCCCGCACCCCCGTCCTGCGCACCTTCGTCGCCGCCGTCCTCGCGCCCCGGTACAAGGAGCTGCGCACCGAGGCCCTGGGCCTGCGGATGCACGGTCCCTTCGGCCTCGCCGCCGGCTTCGACAAGAACGCCGTCGCCATCGACGGCATGGCCATGCTCGGCTTCGACCACGTCGAGATCGGCACGGTCACCGGCGAGGCCCAGCCCGGCAACCCCAGGAAGCGGCTCTTCCGCCTCGTCCCCGACCGGGCGCTGATCAACCGCATGGGCTTCAACAACGAGGGCTCCGCCGCCGTCGCCGCCCGCCTCCGGGCGCGCGTGCCGGTCTTCAGGACCGTCGTCGGCGTCAACATCGGCAAGACCAAGGTCGTCGAGGAGGCCGACGCGGCCGCCGACTACGTGAAGTCCACCGAGCGGCTCGCCGCCCACGCCGACTACCTCGTCGTGAACGTCTCCTCCCCGAACACCCCCGGCCTGCGCAACCTCCAGGCCACCGAGTCGCTGCGCCCGCTGCTCACCGCCGTCCGCGAGGCCGCCGACCGCACGGTCACCGACCGCCGCGTCCCGCTCCTGGTGAAGATCGCCCCCGACCTCGCCGACGAGGACGTGGACGCCGTCGCCGACCTCGCCGTCGAGCTCGGCCTGGACGGCGTCATCGCCACCAACACCACCATCGCCCGCGAGGGCCTCGGCCTGCGCTCCGCCCCGGCCCTCGTCCAGGAGACCGGCGGCCTCTCCGGCGCCCCGCTCAAGGAGCGCTCCCTGGAGGTCCTGCGCCGCCTGTACGCGCGCGTGGGCGACCGGATCGTCCTCGTGGGCGTCGGCGGCGTCGAGAACGCCGAGGACGCCTGGCAGCGGATCCTGGCCGGCGCCACCCTGGTCCAGGGCTACAGCGCCTTCATCTACGAGGGCCCGTTCTACGCCCGCGCGATCCACAAGGGCCTCGCCGCGCGCCTCGCGGCCTCCCCGTACGCCACCCTCGCCGAGGCCGTCGGCGCCGACCACCGAAAGGCCGTGAAGTGACCCCCTCCTTCGGCACCCGCCTGCGCTCCGCCATGGACGGGCGTGGCCCGCTCTGCGTCGGCATCGACCCGCACGCCTCCCTGCTCGGCTCCTGGGGCCTCGCGGACGACGTCGCGGGCCTGGAGCGCTTCACGTACACCGTGGTCGAGGCGCTGGCGGACACCGTCGCCGTCTTCAAGCCGCAGGCCGCCTTCTTCGAGCGCTTCGGCTCGCGCGGCATCGCCGTCCTGGAGCGCGCCACCGCCGACCTGCGGGCCGCCGGCGGCCTGGTCGTCATGGACGCCAAGCGCGGCGACATCGGCTCCACCATGGCCGCCTACGCGGAGACCTTCCTGCGCAAGGACTCCCCGCTCTTCTCCGACGCCCTCACGGTCTCCCCGTACCTCGGCTACGGCTCCCTGAAGCCGGCCGTGGACCTGGCCCGGGAGTCCGGGGCCGGCCTCTTCGTCCTCGCGCTGACCTCCAACCCCGAGGGCGCCGAAGTCCAGCGCGCCGTCCGCGGGGACGGCCGGACGATCGGCGCGACCATGCTCGCCCACCTCGCCGAGGAGAACGCGGGGGAGACGCCCATGGGCTCCTTCGGCGCGGTCGTCGGCGCCACCCTCGGCGACCTCTCCTCCTTCGACCTCGACATCAACGGCCCGCTGCTCGCCCCGGGCATCGGCGCCCAGGGCGCGACCCCGGCCGACCTCCCGGCCGTCTTCGGGGACGCGGTCCGCAACGTGGTCCCGAACGTGAGCCGGGGCGTCCTGAGGGCCGGACCGGACGCGTCCGCCCTGCGGGACGCGGCGACGCGCTACGCGGACGAGATCCGGGCGGCCGTCGCCGGCTGACCGGCGCGCGCCGCCGTCCGGTCATCCCCGCAGGTGGGAGCGGACGGCGGTGCCGGACCGCGTGTCGTCGGGGCACTTGACGAAATCTTGGCAGAAATCCGGGTCGATATGCCGGAAAAGTCCTGGTCGGTCGAGGCTGACCAGGACTTTTCCGCTGTTCTCGCTGACTGGAGCGGCCATGGCCGCTAGTCTCCGGGGCAGAGCGGACGTCCGACGGTCACGTCGTCGGGCGTTGCTCCACTGGTGTGGGTCGACCAGGTCCCTCACCGGTCCGTATCCGACAGATCGACATCCGAGGTGACGTAGGCGTGGCTCTTCCGCCCCTTACCCCTGAACAGCGCGCAGCCGCGCTCGAAAAGGCCGCCGCGGCTCGCCGGGAGCGGGCCGAGGTCAAGAATCGACTCAAGCACTCCGGCGCCTCCCTCCACGAGGTCATCAAGCAGGGCCAGGAGAACGACGTCATCGGCAAGATGAAGGTCTCCGCCCTCCTTGAGTCCCTGCCCGGCGTCGGCAAGGTCCGCGCCAAGCAGATCATGGAGCGGCTCGGCATCTCCGAGAGCCGCCGTGTCCGAGGTCTCGGCTCCAACCAGATCGCCTCCCTGGAGCGCGAGTTCGGCGGCGCGGGCGCCTGACCCGTCGCCCCGACCGGTGCCCGATCCGGGACATGCGTCCCTGGCACCCCGGCGATACTGGAATAATCGCTGCATGGCAGCAGAGGTACGTCCGCGGCTGACCGTGCTCTCCGGCCCCTCAGGGGTCGGCAAGAGCACGGTCGTCGCCCATATGCGCAAGGTCCACCCCGAGGTCTGGCTCTCGGTGTCGGCCACGACACGAAAGCCCCGCCCCGGCGAGAAGCACGGCGTCCAGTACTTCTTCGTCTCCGACGACGAGTTCGACAAGCTGATCGCCAACGGTGAACTCCTCGAATGGGCCGAGTTCGCGGGCAACCGCTACGGCACCCCCCGCAGCGCGGTCGTCGACCGCCTGGAGAAGGGCGAGCCCGTGCTCCTGGAGATCGAACTCCAGGGCGCGCGCCAGGTGAAGGAGTCCATGGCCGACTCCCGGCTGGTCTTCCTGGCCCCGCCGAGCTGGGAGGAGCTGGTCCGCCGGCTCACCGGCCGCGGCACCGAGTCGCCGGAGGTCATCGAGCGCCGCCTGGAGGCGGCCAAGACCGAACTCGCCGCCGAGTCGGAGTTCGACACCACGCTCGTCAACACCTCCGTCGAGGACGTCGCGCGCGAGCTGCTAACGTTGATGCACGTAGTCTGATCTTTTATCCATCTTCGGAAGGTAGAGCGTGTCCTCTTCCATCACCGCGCCCGAGGGCATCATCAACCCGCCGATCGACGAGCTGCTCGAGGCCACTGACTCGAAGTACAGCCTCGTGATCTACGCGGCCAAGCGCGCGCGTCAGATCAACGCGTACTACTCGCAGCTCGGTGAGGGCCTGCTGGAGTACGTCGGTCCCCTCGTCGACACCCACGTCCACGAGAAGCCGCTCTCGATCGCCCTGCGCGAGATCAACGCGGGTCTGCTGACCTCCGAGGCCGTCGAGGGCCCCGTTCAGTAAGAGCGTTGCGTTCGTCACTCCAGGCCCGGCGGTTCTCCGCCGGGCCTGTGGTGTCTCATGGAGTCGTCCGTCATCCGAGAGCGCGTACCGCGTGGGGAGAGGCAGCCGTGACCAAGCCGAAGGTCGTTCTGGGCGTGAGCGGCGGCATCGCCGCCTACAAGGCGTGCGAGCTGCTGCGCCGGCTCACCGAGTCGGGGCACGACGTCCGCGTCGTCCCCACCGACTCCGCCCTCCACTTCGTCGGCGCCGCCACCTGGTCCGCGCTCTCCGGGAACCCCGTCTCCACCGAGGTCTGGGAGACCGTCCACGAGGTGCCGCACGTCCGCATCGGCCAGGGCGCCGACCTCGTCGTCGTCGCCCCCGCCACCGCCGACCTGCTCGCCAAGGCCGCCCACGGCCTCGCCGACGACCTCCTGACGAACACGCTGCTCACCGCGCGCTGTCCGGTCGTCTTCGCCCCCGCCATGCACACCGAGATGTGGGAGCACCCGGCCACCCAGGAGAACGTGGCGACGCTCCGCCGCCGCGGCGCCGTGGTCGTCGAGCCCGCCGTCGGCCGCCTCACCGGCGTCGACACCGGCAAGGGCCGGCTCCCCGACCCGGGCGAGATCTTCGAGGTCTGCCGCCGGATCCTGGCCCGCGGCGTCACCGCGCCCGACCTCGCCGGCCGTCACGTCGTGGTGAGCGCCGGCGGCACCCGCGAGCCGCTCGACCCGGTCCGCTACCTGGGCAACCGCTCCTCCGGCAAGCAGGGCTACGCGCTCGCGAAGGCCGCCGCGGCCCGCGGCGCCCGGGTGACCCTCGTCGAGGCCAACACCGGCCTGCCCGACCCGGCCGGCGTCGACGTCGTGCACACCGGCACCGCCGTCCAGCTCCGCGAGGCCGTCCTCAAGGCCGCCGCCGACGCCGACGCGGTGGTGATGGCCGCCGCCGTCGCCGACTTCCGCCCGGCCGCGTACGCCACCGGCAAGATCAAGAAGACGGACGACGGGGGAGCGCCCACCGTCGAGCTGGTCCGCAACCCCGACATCCTCGCCGAACTCTCCGCCGACCGGGCCCTGCCCGGGCAGGTCGTCGTGGGCTTCGCCGCCGAGACCGACGACGTGCTCGCCAACGGCCGCGCCAAGCTCGCCCGCAAGGGCTGCGACCTCCTCGTCGTCAACGAGGTCGGCGAGCGCAAGACCTTCGGCTCGGAGGAGAACGAGGCCGTGGTCCTCGCCGCCGACGGCACCGAGACCCCGGTCCCGTACGGTCCGAAGGAAGCCCTCGCCGAGACCGTGTGGGACCTGGTCCTGCCCCGCCTGCGGGAGCGCGCGGTCTGAGCCGGGGCCGGGCGGAGGCCGGGGGCCGGCGGCGCGCGAAACGCCGGGGCGAGGGTGATCCGCGTCCCGCCGCCGCCCCTGCCCACCCCTTGCGGGAGCCGGTCCGACCCCAGTACGGGCATTCGTCAGGCGAGACACCTGGTCCAAGGTCCGACCTGGCCCGATAGACTGTCCGTGGAACGTCGCGGGGCGCAGCCCCCTGCCGGTCCGCGAAGAGATAGCCAGCAGCCGCTGCAACCCCAGGGAGCGTTGTGTCCCGTCGTCTGTTCACCTCGGAGTCCGTCACCGAGGGACACCCCGACAAGATCGCTGACCAGATCAGCGACACCATCCTCGACGCGCTGCTGCGCGAGGACCCCACCTCGCGCGTCGCCGTCGAGACGCTGATCACCACCGGCCTCGTGCACGTCGCCGGTGAGGTGACCACCAAGGCGTGGGCGGACATCCCGACCCTCGTCCGGAACAAGATCCTCGAGATCGGCTACGACTCCTCGAAGAAGGGCTTCGACGGCGCCTCCTGCGGCGTGTCGGTGTCCATCGGATCCCAGTCCCCGGACATCGCCCAGGGCGTGGACACCGCGTACGAGAAGCGGGTCGAGGGCGACGAGGACGAGCTCGACAAGCAGGGCGCCGGCGACCAGGGCCTGATGTTCGGCTACGCGTCGGACGAGACCCCCGAGCTGATGCCGCTGCCGATCCACCTCGCGCACCGGCTCTCCCGCCGCCTCACCGAGGTCCGCAAGAACGGGACCATCCCGTACCTGCGCCCCGACGGCAAGACCCAGGTCACCATCGAGTACGACGGCGACAAGGCCGTCCGCCTCGACACGGTCGTCGTCTCCTCGCAGCACGCCTCGGACATCGACCTCGACTCGCTGCTCGCGCCCGACATCCGCGAGTTCGTCGTCGAGCACGTCCTCAAGGAGCTCGTCGAGGACGGCATCAAGCTCGACACCGAGGGCTACCGCCTGCTGGTCAACCCGACCGGACGCTTCGAGATCGGCGGCCCGATGGGCGACGCCGGCCTCACCGGCCGCAAGATCATCATCGACACGTACGGCGGCATGGCCCGCCACGGCGGCGGCGCCTTCTCCGGCAAGGACCCGTCCAAGGTCGACCGCTCGGCCGCCTACGCCATGCGCTGGGTCGCCAAGAACGTGGTCGCCGCGGGCCTCGCCTCCCGCTGCGAGGTCCAGGTCGCGTACGCGATCGGCAAGGCCGAGCCCGTCGGCCTCTTCGTCGAGACCTTCGGCACCAACGCCGTCGAGACCGAGAAGATCGAGAACGCCATCGGCGAGGTCTTCGACCTCCGCCCGGCCGCGATCATCCGCGACCTCGACCTGCTCCGCCCGATCTACTCCCAGACCGCCGCCTACGGCCACTTCGGCCGGGAGCTGCCGGACTTCACCTGGGAGCGCACCGACCGCGTCGACGCCCTCAAGAAGGCCGCCGGCCTGTAAGCGGCAGCACGGCCACGGAAGCCCGGCGTCCCCCAGGGGACGCCGGGCTTCCGCCGTCCGCGCCCCGTCCGCCCGCTGTCCGAGCCGTCTGGTAGGTATGGGGCTGTGAGCAGCGAGAAGGGGTACGGGGAGAGCCGCGGGAGCGGGGAGGGCGGCGAGGGGCCCGAGCAGCTCGCGCTCATCCGGGAGACCGTGCGCAAGGCGAAGGTGCCGAAGGCCAAGCCGCGGACCTGGCGGGGCGCCGCGCTCGCCAAGGAACTGCCCGTCGCCCGGGTGGTGGTGAACAAGGGCGCGCTCCACCTCGACCAGTTCTTCGACTACGCCGTGCCCGAGGAGCTCGACGCCGTCGCCCGGCCCGGCGTGCGGGTGCGGGTCCGCTTCGGCGCCGGGTCCGGGCAGGTGCGGGGCGGGCGCCGGGAGGGCGGCCGGCTCATCGACGGCTTCCTGGTGGAGCGCCGCGCCGCCTCCGACTACTCCGGGCCGCTGGCCGCCCTCGCCGATGTCGTCTCGCCCGAGCCCGTGCTCGGACCCGAGCTGCTGGCCCTGGCCCGGGCCGTCGCCGACCGGTACGCGGGCAGCCTCGCCGACGTGCTCCAGCTCGCCGTGCCGCCGCGCAGCGCCGCCGCCGAGCGCCGGACCTCGCCCGCGCCGCTGCCCCCGCCCCCGCCCCCCGGCCCCGGCACCTGGAGCCGCTACGAGCAGGGGCCCGCCTTCCTGGAGGCACTGGCGCGCGGCGGGGCACCCCGGGCGGTGTGGACGGCGCTGCCGGGGCCGCACTGGGCCGAGGAGATCGCGCGCGCCGTCGCCGCCACCCTCTCCTCCGGGCGCGGCGCGCTCGTCGTCGTCCCCGACGGGCGGGCCGTCGGCCGGGTCGACGCGGCGCTGACCGCCGTGCTGGGCGAGGGCCGGCACGCGGTGCTCACCGCGGAGGCCGGGCCCGAGAAGCGGTACGGGCAGTGGCTCGCCGTCCGGCGCGGCTCCGTCCGGGCCGTCGTCGGCACCCGCGCCGCGATGTTCGCGCCCGTCAGGGACCTGGGCCTGACCGTCGTCTGGGACGACGGCGACGGCAGCCACAGCGACCCGCACGCCCCCCAGCCGCACGCCCGCGAGGTGCTGCTGCTGCGCGCCGCCCACGACCGGTGCGCCTTCCTCCTCGGCGCCGTCGGCTGCACCGTGGAGGCCGCGCAGCTCGTCGAGTCCGGCTGGGCCCGGCCGCTCGCCGCGAGCCGCGAGCAGGTCCGCGGGGCCGCGCCCCTGGTCCGTACCGTCGGCGACGACCTCCTCGCCCGGGACGGGGCCGCACGGGCCGCGCGGCTGCCCTCGCTCGCCTGGGAGACCCTCAGGGACGGACTGCGCTCCGGCCCGGTCCTGATCCAGGTGCCCCGGCGCGGGTACGTGCCCCGGCTCGCCTGCCAGCAGTGCCGGACGCCCGCCCGCTGCCGGCACTGCGCCGGACCGCTGGAGGCCCCCGACCAGCGCGAGCTGCACTGCGGCTGGTGCGGGCGCGAGGCCCCCGACTGGCACTGCGAGGCGTGCGGCTCCCCCCGGCTGCGCGCCCAGGTGGTCGGCGCCCGCCGGACCGCCGAGGAGCTGGGCCGGGCCTTCCCCGCCGTGCCGGTGCGGACCTCCGGCCGCGACCACGTCCTGGACCGGGTCCCGGACCGCCCCGCCCTCGTCGTCTCCACCCCCGGCGCCGAACCGGTCGCCGACGGCGGCTACGCGGCGGCGCTGCTGCTCGACGGCTGGGCCCTGCTGGGCCGTCCCGACCTGCGGGCGGGCGAGGAGGCGCTGCGCCGCTGGATGGACGCGGCCTCGCTGGTCCGGGGTCAGGCCGAGGGCGGCACGGTCGTGGTGGTCGCCGAGCCGACGCTGCGGCCCGTGCAGGCCCTCGTCCGCTGGGACCCGGTCGGGCACGCCCAGCGGGAGCTGGCCGAGCGGGCCGAACTGGGCTTCCCGCCGGTCTCCCGGATGGCCGCGGTGAGCGGGCCGCCCGAAGCGGTGGAGACCTTCCTCGCGGGCGCCGCGCTGCCCGTGGACGCGGAGGTCCTCGGCCCGGTGCCGCTCCCGGTGGTCCGCCCCGGGGCCGCCCGCAGGCCCGGCGACCCGCCGCCCGGGGAGGAGTGGGAGCGCGCCCTGGTGCGGGTTCCGCCCGGCAGCGGAGCGGCCCTCGCCCAGGCCCTCAAGCACGCCCGCGCGAGCCGTCAGGCCCGCGGCGCCGGGGAACCGGTCCGGATCAGGGTGGACCCGCCGGACATCGGCTGACCCCGCCCCGCCCCGCTCCACCCCCCACCCCGCCCCGCCCTGCTCCCCCACCCCGCCCCACCCTGCTCCCCCCACCCTGCTCCCCCCACCCCGCCCCGCGTCCCTCCCGGCCCCGGGCCCGGACACGACGACGGCCGCCGCCCCCTTCGGACAGGGGGTGGCGGCCGGTCGTCGGCTCCGCGCCGTCAGCCGTTGCGCGAGCTGGGGAAGGCGGGGGAGCGGGGCTCCTCGCGGAGGGTGGCGCTGCCCGAGGTGGGCTGGGGCGGCATGGAGCGGGCGGCCGGCACCGACGGGACGGGGCGGGGGGCGCCCGGCTCGACGCCGTGCTGCTCCGGCTCCACCGAGGGCTGCTGGGGCGCGCGGCGGGCACCGTAGCGGCGGTGGACGGCCTGCTTGGTGACGCCGAGGGCGGAACCGACCGCGTCCCAGGAGAAGCCGAGGGAGCGGTCGAACTCGACGGCGGCGGTCACCAGGGTCTCGACGCTGTCGCGGAGCTCCTGGGCGAGCCGTACGGTGGGGGCGGGCGCGCGGCCGTAGACGACGAAGCCCGTCGACGGGCCGGAGCGGCGGGGGCGGTAGACATTGCCCAGCTGGGCCGTGAGCGTGCGCAGTGCGTCCACCTGCCGCCGGACCCGCTCGATGTCCCGCACCAACAGGTGCAGACTCGCCCGGGCTTGGGCGTCGTGGGTTGCGTGGTCGGCCATGGAAGAGCCTCTCGAACCGGCGATGGTAGGGCGGGCCGCGGGTGGGGACGGCGGCCCGATTCGGTCAATCTCTCTTGACCAACGCGCCACCGGGAGTTGGGTCACGCTGCGGGGGCGTACACGCATATGCGCGGGGCGCTCGCCGCCGCGTACGCCCCCTCCGTCACTCCCGCCTAGACTGGTGCGTCGCCCGCAACGCCCCCGGACAGACAGGCAGTCGCCACCCATGAAGCTCGTCTTCGCAGGCACCCCCGAGGTCGCCGTCCCCGCCCTGGACGCCCTGCTGGCCTCCGGCCGCCACGAGGTCGCCGCCGTCGTCACCCGCCCGGACGCGCCCGCGGGCCGGGGCCGGCGCATGGTCGCCAGTCCGGTCGCGCAGCGCGCCGAGGAGGAGGGCATCGAGATCCTGCGGCCCGCCCATCCGCGCGACGAGGACTTCCTGGCCCGGCTCCGCGAGATCGCCCCGGACTGCTGCCCGGTCGTCGCCTACGGCGCGCTGCTGCCGCAGAAGGCCCTCGACATCCCGGCGCACGGCTGGGTCAACCTGCACTTCTCCCTCCTCCCGGCCTGGCGCGGCGCGGCGCCCGTGCAGCACGCGGTGATGGCGGGCGACGAGGTGACCGGCGCCAGCACCTTCCAGATCGAGAAGGGCCTCGACTCCGGTCCGGTCTACGGCGTGATCACCGAGGAGATCCGCCCCACCGACACCAGCGGCGACCTGCTCACCCGGCTGGCCTTCGCCGGCGCTGGGCTGCTCTCGGCCACCATGGACGGCATCGAGGACGGCACCCTCAAGGCCGTCCCGCAGCCCGCCGACGGCATCACCCTGGCCCCGAAGATCGAGGTCGAGGACGCCCACGTCGACTTCGCCGCCCCGGCCCTGCGGGTCGACCGCGTCGTCCGCGGCTGCACCCCCGCCCCCGGCGCCTGGACCCTCTTCCGCGGCGAGCGCCTCAAGCTCGTCCACGTGGCCCCCGTCCCCGACCGCACCGACCTCGCCCCCGGCGAGCTGGCGGCCGGCAAGAACAACGTGTACGCGGGCACCGGCTCGTACGCCGTCGAGCTCCTCTGGGTCCAGCCCCAGGGCAAGAAGCCGATGAAGGCAGCCGACTGGGCCCGCGGCGTCCGCATCGCCCCCGGGGAGCGGCTGGGCGCGTGACGCCGCTGCCGCTCCCCGAAGGTCCCTGGGACGACTGGGAGATCCGCCGCTTCGACGGCAGCCGGCTCACCCTGGCCGCCGGGGCGGACCTCACGTACCACCACGGCCTCGAGGTGGAGCTGACGGACGTGCTCTACCTCCGGTGCCCGACGGCCTTCATGGACCCGGTCTTCCGCGAGCCCACGGCGGCGGAGCGGGCCGAGGTCGTCCGGAGCACCGGCGCGGAGCCGCCCGTGCTCCTCGCCTTCGAGGCGGACGGCGGCGGCACCGCGCCCGTCCGCTGCCTGATCGCGGCCGAGGCATGGGCCGTGCGCCAGGGGCGTTTTCCCCGGTAGGGGGCGGCGGACGTAGGCTGGGAGGGTTCGACCCTCTCTATCCCCACGCGGAGCACCTTTGAGCGAGCAGGCACGTCGCCGTCCCCCCAAGCCCCACCGCCGGCCCAAGAAGGATCCCGTGCGGATGCTCGCCTTCGAGGTGCTCCGGGCGGTCGACGAGCGGGACGCGTACGCCAACCTGGTGCTGCCTCCGCTGCTGCGCAAGGCACGGGAGAAGGAGGGCTTCGAGGCGCGGGACGCGGCGCTCGCGACCGAGCTGGTCTACGGGACGCTGCGGCGCCAGGGCACGTACGACGCGATCATCGCGGCCTGCGTCGACCGGCCGCTGCGCGAGGTCGACCCGCCGGTGCTCGACGTGCTGTCGCTCGGCGCGCACCAGCTGCTCGGGACGCGGATCCCGCCGCACGCCGCCGTCTCCGCCACCGTCGAGCTGGCCCGCGCGGTGCTGGGCGAGGGCCGCGCCAAGTTCGTCAACGCTGTGCTGCGGAAGATCACGCGGCAGGACCTCGACGCCTGGCTGGCCGAGGTCGCCCCGCCGTACGAGAAGGACGCCGAGGACCACCTCGCCGTCGTGCACTCCCACCCCCGCTGGGTGGTCTCCGCGCTCTGGGACGCGCTCGGCGGCGGCCGCGCCGGCATCGAGGCCCTCCTGGCGGCCGACAACGAGCGGCCCGAGGTCACCCTCGTCGCCCGGCCCGGCCGGTCCACCGTCGAGGAGCTGGCCGGGGCCGCCGAGACCGAGCCCGGCCGCTGGTCGCCCTACGCCCTGCGGCTCACCGACGGCGGCGAGCCCGGCGCCGTCGAGGCCGTGCGGGACGGCCGGGCCGGCGTCCAGGACGAGGGCAGCCAGCTCGTCGCGATCGCCCTGGCGAACGCGCCGCTGGAGGGCCCCGACACCCGCTGGCTCGACGGCTGCGCCGGCCCCGGCGGCAAGGCCGCCCTGCTCGGCGCGCTGGCCGCCGAGCGCGGCGCCGCCCTGCTCGCCTCCGAGAAGCAGCCGCACCGCGCCCGGCTCGTGGAGCGCGCGCTGGCCGGCAACCCCGGCCCGTACCAGGTCATCGCCGCCGACGGCACCCGCCCGCCGTGGCGCGAGGGCTCCTTCGACCGCGTCCTGGTCGACGTGCCCTGCTCCGGCCTCGGCGCCCTGCGCCGCCGCCCCGAGGCCCGCTGGCGCCGCCGCCCCGAGGACCTCGACGGCTTCGGCCCGCTCCAGCGCGGCCTGCTCACCGAGGCGCTGAAGGCGGTCCGGGTCGGCGGGGTCGTCGGGTACGCGACCTGCTCGCCGCACCTCGCCGAGACCCGGGTCGTCGTGGACGACGTCCTGAAGCGGCTCGGCGGCGCGGAGCTGGTCGACGCCCGGCCGTTCTTCCCCGGCGTGGACCACCTCGGGGACGGTCCGGACGTCCAGCTGTGGCCGCATCTGCACGGTACGGACGCCATGTACCTGGCGCTGATCCGACGGACGGCCTGACGGTTTCCACTGGTCCGTACCAGTACGTCCGGCCCGGGAACGGCCCCGGGCCGGCTCGCGGCGAAGAAGTCGCCGAGAACGTGGCAGGCTTGGCACATGGCGCAGATCAATCCCAGCATCCTCTCCGCAGACTTCGCCCGCCTCGCGGACGAGGCCCAGGCCGTCGACGGGGCCGACTGGCTGCACGTCGACGTCATGGACAACCACTTCGTGCCCAACCTGACGCTGGGCGTGCCGATCGTCGAGTCGCTCAGCCGGGCGACCGGCACCCCCCTCGACTGCCACCTGATGATCGAGGACCCGGACCGCTGGGCCCCGCAGTACGTGGAGGCGGGCGCGGGCTCGGTCACCTTCCACGTCGAGGCGGCCGCCGCGCCGGTCCGGCTCGCCCGGGAGATCCGCGCCAAGGGCGCGCGGGCCTCCATGGCGCTCAAGCCGGCCACCCCCATCGAGCCCTTCGAGGACCTGCTCCCCGAACTCGACATGCTGCTGATCATGACCGTGGAGCCCGGCTTCGGCGGCCAGGCCTTCCTCGACATCATGCTGCCCAAGATCCGCCGCACCCGTGAGCTGATCTCCAAGCACGGCCTGGACCTGTGGCTCCAGGTCGACGGCGGCGTCTCCGAGTCGACCATCGAGCGCTGCGCCGAGGCGGGCGCCGACGTCTTCGTGGCCGGTTCGGCGGTCTACGGCGCGGCCGACCCGGCCGCCGCGGTGGCCGCGCTGCGCGCCAGGGCGGACGCCGCCACGGCGGGTGCCGCCTGGGCGTGTGGCCACTGAGCCTCCGGCCGGTGAACGCGGTCCGACGGGCCGCCGACAGGACTGATCAAGGCCCGCCGTTTCTGACAGGATGAACAGCGGGTCCAGAGTGTGAACGAACGCGGGTCGTGGACAGCGGTGCGCGTACAGCAGTGAGGAGATCGCGGTGGCGGGAATGTCGGCGGGACGGTCGGCCCTGCGGATGGGCCCCGCGGAGCTGGTGCAGGCGGCTGCCATGGCGCGCCGCTTCTACCTGGAGGGGAAGTCCAAGATCCAGATCGCCGAGGAGTTCGGCGTCAGCCGCTTCAAGGTGGCCCGGGTCCTGGAGACCGCTCTGGAAAGGGATCTCGTACGCATCGAGATCCGCGTGCCGGCCGAGCTGGACGCCGAACGCTCCGACGCGCTGCGCGCCCGCTACGGGCTCCGCCACGCCGTCGTCGTTGAGTCCCCGGCGGAGGACGACGAGTCGCCCGACCCGGAGAACCTGGGCGAGGTCGCGGCCGACCTCCTCGGCGAGCTGGTCACCGAGGGCGACGTGCTCGGCCTGGCCTGGGGCCGCTCGACCATCCACATGGCGGCCGCCCTCGACCGGCTGCCCCCCTGCACGGTGGTCCAGCTCACCGGCGTGTACGACGCGGGCACCGCCGAGCGCGGCTCGGTCGAGGCGGTCCGGCGCGCCGCCCAGGTCTCCGGCGGCGAGGCCCACCCCATCTACGCCCCCATGCTGCTGCCCGACCCGGCCACCGCCGCCGCGCTGCGCAGCCAGACCGGCATCGCCCGGGCCTTCGAGTACTTCGACAAGGTCACCGTCGCCTGCGTCTCCATCGGCTCCTGGGAGCCGGGCATCTCCACCGTCCACGACATGCTCTCCGAGGAGGAGCGCGCCCACTACGCCTCCCTGGGCGTGGCCGCCGAGATGTCCGCGCACCTCTTCGACGCCGAGGGCCGCCGGGTCGGCCGCGACCTCGGCGAGCGGTGCATCACCGTCGAGGCGGACCGGCTGCGCCGGATCCCCGAGGTCGTCGCCATCGCGGGCGGCCAGCGCAAGGCGGCGGCGATCGGCGCGGTGCTCCGCTCCGGCCTCGTCACCAGCCTGGTCACCGACCGCTCGGCCGCCGACCACCTGCTCAGCGAGTTCAGCCCGGGCCCCCGGCCAGCCCTCGACCGCAAGGACCCCGACACGGGCACCGACGGACGCTGACACCACCCCGGGGCGCCCGCCGTGCACGCGGCGGGCGCCCTTCGCCTGCCCGGGCGCGCCCCCGGGGCGGCGGCGGGCGGACGGTGACAGCATCGGGGCATGATCGCTCGCTGCCTCCGGCTGGGGCTCGCCGTCCTGGCCGGGCTGTCCCTGCTCCTCACCGGCTGCTCCGCCGGGACGGCCACGCCCACCGCCACCGCGGCCCCCTCCCGTACCCCCGCGACGGCCGACCGCACGCCCTCCGCCGCCGTCTCGCGCGCCTCCGGCCTGCCCACCGTGGAGGCGGCGGAGCTGCCGCCCGAGGCGCGCCGGACCCTCGCGCTGATCCGGGCCGGCGGCCCCTTCCCGTACGCCAAGGACGGCAGCGTCTTCTCCAACTTCGAGCGGATCCTGCCGCCGAGGAAGCGCGGCTACTACCACGAGTACACCGTCCGCACCCCCGGCGAACGCGACCGCGGGGCCCGCCGGATCGTCACCGGCGGCGAGGGGGAGCGGTACTACACCGACGACCACTACGAGAGCTTCCGGGAGGTGGTCGGCGATGCGGCTGGATGACGCCGTCGTCCTCGATCTGTACGGCGTGACCGACAAGGAGGGCTTCATGGACCGCTGCGCCGCCGTGCTCGGCCTGCCGGACTGGTTCGGCCGCAACTGGGACGCCCTCGCCGACGTCCTCGGCGAACTGCCCCGGCCCGTCGCCGTCGTCGTCACCCACTGGCAGGGGTACGCCCGCCGCGCCCCGCGCGACTGGGCGACCGCCCAGGAGGTCTTCGCCGCCGCCGTCGAGGACTCCCCGGGGCGCCTGTCGGTGCTGCTCTCCCTCGGCGACGGGCGCCGGGAGGGCCCGCAGGACGGCGGCGGCTGAGGGGCGGCGCGTACTCCCGGGGGAGTACGGGGTGCGCCCGGGGAGCAGGCGCGGGTGTCGGCGGACGGAGGACGCCCGCGGGGGCGCCCCTTCCTAGCGTGGAGGGCACCGGGCGGGCAGGCCGCCCGGCGCCGCTCCGGCGGCTCCCGCTCCCGCCCCGCCAGGAGGCCCGCCATGCGCACCCTTTCCCCCAACCCCCCGTCCCCCGCGCCCTCGTCCCCCTCCTCCGGCGGCACGGACCGCCGGGCCCGGCTCGGCTCCCGGACCGTCCTGGCCGCGACCGGCACCGCCGCGGCGGCGATCGCCGCCGCCGACCTGCTCACCCCGGAGTACAGCCCGGTCACCGAGGTGATCAGCCGGTACGTGAACGGCCCCGCGGGCTGGATGGTCACCACGGCGCTGTGCCTGATCGCCGGTGCCTCCGGCCTCCTCGTGGCCCTGCTGCGGCGGGCCGGGGCGCCCCGGGCCGGCCGCTGGGCGGCCGGGGCGTGGGCCGCGGGCGTCGCGGTGGCCGCGGTGTTCCCCGCCGACCCGCCGGGCCGCTGGAGCAGGCCCTCCACCTCGGACCTCGTGCACGGCACGGCCGCCACCCCCGCCTTCCTGGCCCTTCCGGTGGCCGCGCTGCTGCTGCACCGGTGGCTGGCCCGCCGGTGGACGCGCGGCGCCGTCGCGCTGCGCGCGGTGCTCGGCGCCTCGCTCGCCTCGACGGTCCTGCTGCTGGTCTGCCTGGTGGACGTGATGGACGGGCCCTCGCTGGGGACCGCGACCGTGCCGACGCTGGTCGGACTGGTCGAGCGGATCGCCGTCGCCGCCGCCCTGGCCTGGGTCGCGCTGGCCGCCGTCGCCGCCTCGCGTCCGGCGGTGCGCGCATGACCGCCGTGCGCCTGGGGGCAGTTGTGCACAATGGCCCGGTGATCGAAGAGCGCACCGGCGCGGACCGGAACCGAACGGGGCCCGCCGGGGGCCCGGCCGTGACCCGGGCCGCGCGGGCCGCGGCGGCCGCGGTGACGGCGGTGGCCGTCGTCACCGCCGAGGCCCTGGCGGGCGACGGGCCGCTGCTCACCGGCGCCGCGCCGTACGCCCTCGGGCTCGCCGCCCTGGTGCTGGCCGCCGGCCGGTGGCCGCGCGCCGCCCTGCTCCTGAGCGTCCAGACCGTCATCGCCTTCCGCGCCTCCGGGCTGTCGGACGTGGGCTGGCTCTGGCCCGCCACCGCCGCGTACGTCCTGGTCGCGGCCGGGGACCGGCCCGCCGGGGGAGCGGTGCGCCACCGCTTCGACGCCCTGGTGCGGCGGGTGCCGGACGGGCCCGCCCTCGCCGTCGGCGTCGGGGTCTTCCAGGTCGTCTTCGCCGCCGACTGGGAGCTGTTCGTCGCCGGGATGAGCGGCCGGGCCGTCGTCGCCGAACTGGGCGCGGAGACCCTCTGGCTGGCCCTGGCCCTCGCCGCGGCCACCGCCTGGCGCAACGGGCGCAACTGGCGCAGGGAGGAGGCGGCCGGGCGCGAGCGGGCCGCGCGCGAGCGGGAGGCGGAGGCCCGGCGGCGGGCGGAGGCGGAGCGGCTGCAGATCGCCCGGGAGCTCCACGACGTGGTCGCGCACACCCTGACCGTCGTGGGCGTGCAGCTGCGGGTGGCGGTCGAGGCGCTGGAGGACGATCCGGAGGAGGCGCGGGCCGCGCTCACGACCGCGCAGGAGGTCCGGGCCACCGCCGTCGCCGACCTGCGCTCCCTCGTCGGCGTCCTGCGGGAGCCCGGACGGGACGCGGCGGGCGGCGGGGGCGCGGTCCCGGCCCCGGAGCGCGGTCTCGACGGCGTCTGCGCACTGGTGGAGCGCGTCAGGGCCGCCGGTCTCGACGCGGACGTCGAGACCGCGGGCGACCCCGCCGGGGTGCCCGCGCCGGTCGCGCTCGCCGTCTACCGGATCGTGCAGGAGTCGCTGACCAACGCGGTGCGCCACTCCGGCGGCACCCGGGTCGACGTCCGGCTGCGGTACGACGCAGGGGCGGTCCGCGTGGAGATCGCCGACGACGGGCCGGCGAAGCCCGGCGGCCGTCCGGCGGGCGCGGGCGAGGGCGAGGGGGGCGGCCACGGGGTGGCCGGGATGCGCGAGCGGGTCTCCGTCCTGGGCGGCGAGTTCGCCGTCGGACCGGGGGAGCGCGGCGGATACGCCGTCCGGGCCGTGATTCCTGTGCCAAGCTGACGATCATGACGATCTCGGTTCTGCTCGCCGACGACCAGTCCCTCGTCCGGGCGGGCTTCCGCAGCCTGCTCCGGCGGACGCGCGACATCGAGGTGGTGGGCGAGGCGGCCGACGGCGACGAGGCGCTGCGCGCCGTCCGGGCCCTGCGGCCCGACGTCGTCCTCATGGACATCCGCATGCCGGGGACGGACGGGCTGACCGCGACCGAAGCCCTCACCGGGGACCCGGAGCTCGCCGGGACCAGGGTGATCGTGCTGACGACCTTCGAGACCGACGAGTACGTCTTCGCCGCGCTGCGGGCGGGCGCCAGCGGCTTCCTCACCAAGGAGATCGAGCCGGACGACCTGCGCCAGGCGATCCGCGCGGTCGCCGCCGGCGACGCCCTGCTCTCCCCGAGCGCGACCCGCCGGGTCGTCGAGGAGTTCGCCCACCGGCCGCTCGCCGCCACCGTGGCCCCGGACCGGCTCGCCGCGCTCACCGCCCGCGAACGCGAGGTGGTGGCGCTCGTCGCGGCCGGGCTCTCCAACGACCAGGTCGCCGCCCGGCTGGTGATATCGCCGCTCACGGCCAAGACCCACGTCACCCGGGCGATCACCAAGCTCGGCGTGCGCGACCGCGTCCAGCTCGTGGTGCTGGCCTACGAGACCGGGCTGATCCGGCCGGGCCACACGGCGGCCGAGCCGGCGGTGGACGGCGGCTGAGCGCTCACCCGGGGCCCCCGGCCGAAAACTCTTGTGCGATCCTCCGAAGCCTCTGCCGTGAGGCTCGGAGGATTCGCCCGGGACTGGTATGCGTACCGGCGTGGGACAATGAACTACGTGCTTTTTCCCCTGGCTGAAATGCCTAGGGGCCGATCCGAACGACTGGGATGTCAGCACGTGCGTTTCCTCAATGACGTCAAGCCGCCGTACGACCTCACGTACGACGATGTGTTCATGGTGCCGAGCCGCTCGGCCGTCGGCTCCCGCCAGGCCGTGGACCTCTCCGCGCCGGACGGCACCGGCACGACGATCCCCCTGGTCGTCGCCAACATGACCGCGATCGCCGGCCGCCGCATGGCCGAGACGGTGGCCCGCCGGGGCGGCCTCGTCGTCATCCCCCAGGACATCCCGATCGAGGTCGTCACCGAGGTCATCTCCTGGGTCAAGGGCCGCCACCTGGTCCTCGACACCCCCATCGTGCTGGAGCCGCACCAGACCGTCGCCGACGCCCTCGCGCTGCTGCCCAAGCGGGCGCACGAGGCCGGCGTGGTCGTCGACGAGCACCGCCGCCCCGTCGGCGTCGTCACCGACGCGGACCTCACCGGCGTCGACCGCTTCACCCAGCTCTCCGAGGTCATGTCGAAGGACCTCCTCCTGCTGGACGCGGACATCGACCCCCGCGAGGCCTTCAACACCCTCGACGGCGCCAACCGCCGCTACGCCCCCGCCGTGGACGCGGACGGCAGGCTGGCCGGCATCCTCACCCGCAAGGGCGCCCTGCGCGCCACCCTGTACACCCCGGCCGTGGACGCGGACGGCAAGCTGCGGATCGCCGCCGCCGTCGGCATCAACGGCGACGTGGCCGGCAAGGCCAAGCTGCTCCTCGACGCGGGCGTCGACACCCTCGTCATCGACACCGCCCACGGGCACCAGGAGTCGATGATCTCCGCCATCCGGACCGTCCGCGCGCTCGACCCGAAGGTCCCGATCGTCGCGGGCAACATCGTCGCCGCCGAGGGCGTCAAGGACCTCATCGAGGCCGGCGCCGACATCATCAAGGTCGGCGTGGGCCCCGGCGCCATGTGCACCACCCGCATGATGACCGGCGTCGGCCGCCCGCAGTTCTCGGCCGTCCTGGAGTGCGCCGCCGAGGCGAAGAAGTACGGCAAGCACGTCTGGGCCGACGGCGGCGTCCGCCACCCGCGCGACGTCGCCATGGCGCTCGCCGCCGGCGCGTCCAACGTGATGATCGGCTCCTGGTTCGCCGGGACGTACGAGTCCCCCGGCGACCTCCAGACGGACGCGCAGGGCCGCGCCTACAAGGAGTCCTTCGGCATGGCGTCCGCCCGCGCGGTGCGCAACCGGACCTCCGACGAGTCCTCCTACGACCGTGCCCGCAAGGCGCTCTTCGAGGAGGGCATCTCGACCTCGCGGATGTTCCTCGACCCGGCCCGCCCGGGCGTCGAGGACCTGATCGACTCGATCATCGCCGGTGTCCGCTCCTCCTGCACCTACGCCGGTGCGGGCTCGCTCGCCGAGTTCGAGGAGAAGGCCGTCGTGGGCATCCAGTCCGCCGCCGGCTACGCCGAGGGCAAGCCGCTGCACGCCAGCTGGAGCTGACCCTCCTCCGGCAGTACGCCGAAGGCCCCCGGGAGCACCGCTCCCGGGGGCCTTCGGCCTTCACCGGCCCGGGAGCGGGAGGACGCCCGCGGTGCGCAGCGCGGCCGCCACCGACCGCGCCATGCGGGCGTGCCCCTCGTCGTTCGGGTGGAGCCCGTCGGCCAGGTGCTCCGGCCCGAGGAGGGGCCGCCCCGGCAGCAGCAGGAGCCGGTCGTCGCCCCGCGCCGCCAGCTCCCGCCCCGCCCGCTCCATGGCCCGCCGCAGCTCCGTCAGCGTCGCCCCCAGGGCGTTGCGGGTGTGCTCGGCCGCCGGGCGCAGCACGGGGGAGACCAGGAGCAGCGGGGTGCGCGGGTGGCCCCGGCGGATCAGCCGCACGTAGGCCAGGACCGTGGCGTGCAGCCACTCGGGCGTGGCGGGCGCCCGGTCCCAGCAGTTGGTGCCGAACGCCAGGGTGATCAGCTCGCCGGGCAGCCGGGACAGCTGCTCCGCCAGCGGCAGCTCGCCGCGCGCCCCGCCCGCGTACCCCAGGTTCACCGGGTCGAGCCCCAGCGCCCGCCCCGCCGCCGCCGGCCAGGAGTGGGCCGGCCGGGTGGACCACCAGCCCTCGGTGATGGAGTCGCCGTGGACCAGCCAGCGCGGCCGGGGGGCCGCGGGGGCCAGGTCCCCGCCGACGGCCCGCACGCCGCGCACGACGGGCGCCTGGGCCTCCGGCAGGTGGACGGTGAACTCCCCGCCGCCCGGCGGGAGCCGGAGTCGCACCGTGGCCTCCTCCGCGGGCTCCGCGAAGACCTCCGTGACGCACCGGTCGTCCTGCCAGAGCGCGAACACGTGCCGCAGTGCCCGCAGTTCGTCCCCGGCCGCCGGGACGGCCGCCCGGTAGCGCAGCTCCACCGCCGAAGTGCCGGGCCGCGCGCGGAACTCCACCCGCACCCCGATCGGCAGCGCGGCCCGCTCCGCGGTGTCCCAGGGCAGCCGCTCCAGGTCGGCGGGGTCCGCGCGGACCGGCCGGTCGCCGTCCCACCAGGCCGTGCCGCGCAGAAAGGGTTCGGGCTCCAGCCAGCTCACACGGCACCTCCGGTCGGCCGGGTGCAGGGTGGTCCACGCGGACCGAGGAGTCAAGGTCCGCGCACCGCCTCCGGCCCCTGCCCCGGCGGGTACCCGTCCTGTACCCGGATGTGTCGATTCATGCAGGGGAGCGCAATGTTTCCCCGTCCGGGCCGGAAGCGCGCAATGATCATCCGCCATTGCGCAACAACACTGCATTACGGATGCGAATCGGAAGGGCTTAGGCTCATCCCTCGTACCAGGAGTGGCGGGGACCGCCTGCTCGGCGGACTTCCTGCCCCCGTGGGCTGCCTCGGCATGCCCGCGTGTCCGCCGCGGACCCCGCCGACCGACAGGCAGCGATAAGGAGCCTCCGCAGTGCTGGACCACGGCGCAGCCCCACCGGTCGAGGACACGACCGCCCGCAAGACCACCGTCCTGACCGCCCTCACCCGCCGCAAGCCGGTGGAACGCCTGGTCGCGGAGGGTGGACAGGGCGAGGGCGGCACTCTCCGCCGCTCGCTCTCCATGTGGCAGCTGACCATGATCAGCATCGGCGCCACCCTCGGCACCGGCATCTTCGTCGTCCTCGGCGACGCCGTCCCCAAGGCCGGCCCGGCCGTCACCCTGGCCTTCGTGATCGCGGGCCTCACGGCGCTCTTCTCGGCCCTCTCGTACGCCGAGCTGGCCGGCTCCATACCGGTGGCCGGCTCCTCCTACTCGTACGCGTACGCAACGATGGGCGAACTCGTCGCCTGGGTCTGCGGCTGGTGCCTGGTCCTGGAGTACGGCGTCTCGGTCGCCGCCGTGGCCGTCGGCTGGGGCGAGTACCTCAACGAGCTGCTCGACGGCACGATCGGCGTCACCATCCCCGCGCTGCTCTCCTCCGCCCCCGGCGAGGGCGGCGTGATCAACCTGCCCGGCCTGATCGTCGTGCTCCTCGCCATGGTGTTCCTGCTCGGCGGCGCCCGCGAGTCCGCCCTGGTCAACACGATCATGGTCTTCGTGAAGATCGCCGCCCTGGTGCTCTTCTGCGCCATCGGCTTCGTCGGCTTCAAGTCCGGCAACTACGCGGACTTCATGCCGCTCGGCATGGCGGGCGTCAGCGCCGCCGGCGCCAGCCTCTTCTTCTCGTACATCGGCTTCGACGCCGCCTCCACCGCCGGCGAGGAGGCCAAGGACCCCAAGCGCGACCTGCCCCGCGCGATCATGCTCTCCCTGCTGATCGTCACGGTCCTCTACGTCCTCGTCGCGGCCGTCGCCGTCGGCGCCTGGAACTGGAAGGAGTTCGAGGGTTCCGAGGCCACCCTCGCGGCGATCATGAACGACGTCAGCGGCCAGACCTTCTGGGGCACCCTGCTCGCCCTCGGTGCCGTCATCTCCATCGCCAGCGTCGTCCTGACCGTGCTCTACGGCCAGACCCGGGTGCTCTTCGCGATGTCCCGCGACGGCCTGGTGCCGCGCGTCTTCTCCAAGGTCAGCGGCAAGACCGGCACCCCGCGCGTGAACACGGTCATCGTCTCCCTCTTCTGCGCCGCCCTCGCCTCGGTCATCCCGCTCGGCAAGCTCGTCGACGCGACCAGCATCGGCACCCTCTTCGCCTTCGCGCTGGTCAACATCGCCGTCATCGTGCTCCGCTACACCCGCCCCGACATGCCGCGCACCTTCAGGGTGGCGCTCGGGCCGGTCTTCCCGGTGCTCGGCTTCGGCTTCTGCGTCTACAACATGTTCAGCCTGGACACCGTGACCTGGGTCGTCTTCGGTTGCTGGATGGCGGCCGGGCTCGTGTTCTACTTCCTGTACGGCATGCGCCGCTCCCGACTGGCATCCGAACAGAAGTGATCCACCCGTAGTGCGACTCAACGACCTCGACGAACGCATCGTCCACGCCCTCGCGGAGGACGCCCGCCGCAGCTACGCCGACATCGGCTCGCTCGTCGGTCTCTCCGCCCCCGCCGTGAAGCGACGCGTGGACCGGCTCCGGGCCGAGGGCGCCATCACCGGCTTCACCGTACGGGTGGACCCGGCGGCGCTCGGCTGGGAGACGGAGGGGTTCGTCGAGATCTTCTGCCGCCACAACACCTCGCCGGACGACATCCGGCGGGGCCTGGAGCGGTACCCGGAGGTGGTGTCCGCGTCGACCGTCACCGGTGACGCGGACGCCGTCGTCCAGGTCTTCGCCTCCGACATGCGCCACTTCGAGCGCGTCCTGGAGCGGATCGCGGGCGAGCCCTTCGTGGAGCGCACCAAGTCCGTCCTGGTGCTCTCGCCGCTGCTGCGGCGCTTCTCCTCCGGCTCGCCCGCCTGACGCGCCACCGCCCCACGCCCCGCCGGTCCACGGCGGCACCCGGCCGTCCCCGCCGCCCCGTACGACCCGGTCGTACGGGGCGGCGGCGTCGTACGGCGGCACTCCGCGACCGGCGGTGCGCGGAAGGGCCGACCGGGGCCGCGCCGCCGGTCGCGGAGCGCGCACGGCCCTCGCCCGGGCGCCGCGCAACGAATCGCCGCTCGGGTCGTCCTTCGCGCAACGGTTCGACGGTCGGTCCGCAACGGTCCCGTCTTGTCCCGGCCGAGCCCGGAACCGTACCGTTTTGGACGTCTCCCGCAGACATCCCTCCCTCCCCTCCGCCCCCACGAGGACCAGCATGCCCACGGTGCGCACCGCCCTGCTCCAGAGCTCCGGCCGGCTCGGCGACGTGACCGCCAACCTGCGGATCCTCGACGAGGCCGCCGGCCGCGCCGCCTCCGCCGGGGCGGACGTGCTGCTCGCCCCCGAGCTCTTCCTCACCGGCTACGCCATCGGCGCCGACATCGCCCGCCTGGCCGAGCCGGCCGACGGGCCCTCCGCCCGCGCGGTCGCGGAGATCGCCGCCCGCCACGGCCTGGCCGTCGGCTACGGCTACCCGGAGCGGGACACCGGGCGGCACGGCGTGATCTACAACGCCGCCGCGCTCTTCGGCGCCGACGGCGCCCCGCTCGCGCACTACCGCAAGACCCACCTCTTCGGCGACTTCGAGCTGAAGTGGTTCACCCCCGGCGACGAGCCCCTCGTCCAGGCCCGCATCGGCGACCTGACCGTCGGCCTGATGATCTGCTACGACGTCGAGTTCCCCGAGAACGTCCGCGCGCAGGCGCTGGCCGGCACGGACCTCCTCCTCGTGCCGACCGCCCTCATGCACCCCGCCGAGATCGTCCCGCTGTCCGTGGTCCCGGTGCGCGCCTTCGAGAGCCAGATGTACATCGCGTACGCCAATCGCGCCGGCGCCGAGGGCGACTTCGAGTTCGTCGGCCTCTCGGTGCTCGCCGGCCCCGACGGCACCGCCCGCGCCCGGGCGGGCCGGGGCGAGGACCTGGTCCTCGGCGACGTCGACCCCGAGGCCCTGGCGGCCTCCCGCGCGGAGAACCCGTACCTCCGCGACCGCAGGCCGGGCCTGTACGGCTCCCTCGTCTGAGCAGCCCCGCCCGCCCCCTCCACCTCCCGCCCCACCCCCCGTGCAAGGAGTCCGCACCCCATGACGTCCACCGTGCCCAACGCCGTCGAGCACGCCGACGAGCAGCAGCCGCCGATCACCATGTTCGGCCCGGACTTCCCGTACGCCTACGACGACTTCCTGGCCCACCCGGCCGGCCTGGGCCAGATACCCGCGACCGAGCACGGCGCCGAGGTCGCGGTCGTCGGCGGCGGCCTGTCGGGCATCATCGCCGCGTACGAGCTGATGAAGATGGGCCTCAAGCCCGTCGTCTACGAGGCGGACCAGATCGGCGGACGGCTGCGCACGGTCGGCTTCGAGGGCCCGGAGACCGAGGGGCTGACGGCGGAGATGGGCGCGATGCGCTTCCCGCCCTCCTCCACCGCGCTCCAGCACTACATCGACCTGGTCGGCCTGGAGACCACGCCGTTCCCGAACCCGCTGGCCGAGGCCACCCCCTCGACCGTCGTCGACCTCAAGGGCGAGTCGCACTACGCCGAGACCGTCGACGACCTGCCGCAGGTCTACCGCGACGTCGCCGCCGCGTGGAACAGGTGCCTGGACGAGGGCGCCGACTTCTCCGACATGAACCGAGCGATGCGCGAGCGGGACGTCCCGCGCATCCGCGAGATCTGGGCGAAGCTCGTCGAGAAGCTCGACAACCAGACCTTCTACGGCTTCCTCTGCGAGTCCGAGGCCTTCAAGTCCTTCCGGCACCGCGAGATCTTCGGCCAGGTCGGCTTCGGCACCGGCGGCTGGGACACCGACTTCCCCAACTCCATCCTGGAGATCCTCCGGGTCGTCTACACCGAGGCCGACGACCACCACCGCGGCATCGTCGGCGGCTCGCAGCAGCTGCCGCTGCGCCTGTGGGAGCGCGAGCCGGAGAAGATCGTCCACTGGGCGCAGGGCACCTCGCTGGCCTCGCTGCACGAGGGCGGGCAGCCCAAGCCGGCCGTCACCCGGCTGAACCGCACGGCGGGCAACCGGATCACCGTCACCGACGCCTCCGGCGACATCCGCACCTACCAGGCGGCGATCTTCACCGCCCAGTCCTGGATGCTGCTCTCCAAGATCGCCTGCGACGACTCGCTCTTCCCGATCGACCACTGGACGGCGATCGAGCGCACCCACTACATGGAGTCCTCGAAGCTCTTCGTCCCCGTCGACCGGCCGTTCTGGCTGGACAAGGACGAGGAGACCGGGCGTGACGTCATGTCGATGACGCTCACCGACCGGATGACCCGCGGCACGTACCTCCTGGACGACGGCCCGGACAAGCCGGCCGTCATCTGCCTCTCGTACACGTGGTGCGACGACAGTCTGAAGTGGCTGCCGCTCTCCGCGAACGAGCGGATGGAGGTCATGCTGAAGTCGCTCGGCGAGATCTACCCCAAGGTCGACATTCGGAAGCACATCATCGGCAACCCGGTGACGGTCTCCTGGGAGAACGAGCCCTACTTCATGGGCGCTTTCAAGGCCAACCTGCCGGGCCACTACCGCTACCAGCGACGCCTGTTCACCCACTTCATGCAGGACCGCCTGCCCGAGGACAAGCGCGGCATCTTCCTCGCCGGCGACGACATCTCGTGGACGGCCGGCTGGGCCGAGGGCGCGGTGCAGACGGCGCTCAACGCGGTGTGGGGCGTGATGCACCACTTCGGCGGCGCGACCGACGGCACCAACCCGGGCCCGGGCGACGTCTACGACGAGATCGCCCCGGTCGAGCTGCCGGAGGACTGAGTCCGCACGGCGGTCAGGGCCTGGCCAGGGGCGTGAGCAGCATCCGCCCCACCAGGCCCACCGAGCGGTCGAGCCGCTCGGTGAACTCGCCCGCGATCCCGGGCAGCGCCCGCAGCTGCCACAGCGAGCGGGCGGCGAGCCAGGCCCCGTCGCGGGCCCGGTCCAGGCTCCAGCAGCCGAGCAGGTGCGTGAGCGGGTCCGCGATCTCCAGGAGGTCCGGGCCCGGCACCAGTTCCTCGCGGATCCGCTCCTCCAGGAGGACGAGGACCTCCCCGACCCGGTCGAACTCGTCCTCCAGGTCCGCCGGCGCGCACTCCAGGGTGGCGCAGGCGTCGACGACGGCGAGCGCCAGGTCGTGCCCGATGTGGGCGTTGATCCCGGCGAGCGCGAACTGCAGCGGGGTCACGCCGGGGTGGCGGCGGTAGTGGAAGAGGGGCCGCCAGCAGGCCGGCCCGGGCCGGCCCGCCGCGTGGGCGTCCACGGCGGCGAGGTAGCGCTCGGCGAAGCGCACGTCCAGGGTGGCCGCCGCCCGCCGGTCCTCGAAGGCGCCGGCCTCGATCGCGTGGCCGATCTCCTCGGTGACGGTGAGGTACACCCGGTTGAAGACGGCGACCCCGTCGGCCGGGTGCCAGCCCGCCCGCAGGGACCGCATCCGGTCCACCACGGGGTCGACCGCCACGAACTGCCCGATCCGCTCTTCCGCCCACTGGGTCTGCGCCATGGGGGCAGACTCCCAGCCGCCGGGCCCGGGAGGGAGCCTCCCGGGCCCGGCTTCGCCGGAACGGGCGAATACCTCAGCTCTTCGCCGTGTCGCCGGAGCCGTTCTCGTACGAGCTGGTGCCGGAGTCCAGCAGCGGCTCCTGCTCCGTCGGCGCGGCCTTCAGGTGGGCCGGGGCGAAGGCCCGCAGCACGTGGTAGCCGGTGATGACGACGATCGTGCCGAGCGCGATGCCGCCCAGCTCGAAGGTGTCGGTGAAGGTCAGCTTCACGCCGCCGACGCCGATGATGATGCCGGCGGCGGCCGGGACCAGGTTGAGCGGGTTGCGCAGGTCGACCTTGGCGTTGACCCAGATCTGGGCGCCGAGGAGGCCGATCATGCCGTAGAGGATGACGGTGATGCCGCCGAGGACCCCGCCCGGGATGGCGGCGACGACCGCGCCGAACTTGGGGCAGAGGCCGAAGAGGAGCGCGAAGCCGGCGGCGGCCCAGTAGGCGGCCGTGGAGTAGACCCGGGTGGCGGCCATGACGCCGATGTTCTCGGAGTACGTGGTGTTTGGCGGGCCGCCGACGGCGGTGGACAGCATGGAGGCGGCGCCGTCGGCGGCGATCGCGGTGCCCAGCTTGTCGTCGAGGTCGTCGCCGGTCATCTCGCCGACGGCCTTGACGTGGCCGGCGTTCTCGGCGATCAGGGCGATGACGACGGGGAGGGCGACCAGGATCGCGGACCACTCGAAGCTGGGGCCGTGGAAGGAGGGCAGGCCGATCCAGTCGGCCCGGCCGACGGCGGAGAGGTCGAGCCGCCAGTGGTCGGTGACCTGGCCGGACGGCGACATCGAGTGGATCTTCCCGAAGACCAGGTCGAGGACCCAGGAGAGCGCGTAGCCGAAGACCAGGCCGAGGAAGATCGCGATCCGGGACCAGAAGCCGCGCAGACAGACCACGGCGAGGCCGGTGAAGAGCATCACCAGGAGCGCCGTCCACTGGTCCTGCGGCCAGTACGTGGAGGCGGTGACCGGCGCCAGGTTGAAGCCGATCAGCATGACGACGGCGCCGGTGACCACCGGCGGCATCGCCGCGTGGATGATCCGGGCGCCGAACCTCCGCACCGCGAGGCCGGCGAGGAAGAGCACCGCGCCGACCACGAGGACGGCGCCGGTCACGGTCGCGCTGCTGCCGCCGGAGGCACGGATCGCGGCGGCGACGCCCACGAAGGAGAGCGAGCAGCCGAGGTACGAGGGGACCGTGCCGCGCGTCGCGAGGAGGAAGATGACGGTGGCGATGCCGGACATCATGATCGCGAGGTTCGGGTCGAGGCCCATCAGCACCGGGGCGACGAAACTCGCCCCGAACATCGCCACCACGTGCTGGGCGCCGAGACCGGCGGTGCGGGGCCAGGACAGCCGCTCGTCGGGGCGGACGACGGCCCCGGGGGCGGGCGTTCTCCCGTCCCCGTGCAGGGTCCAGCGCACGCCGAGTTTCATGAGGTCGCTCCCGTTCTCCGGTTCCGGCGGCCGCGTCGGGGCCGCAGAAGATCAGCCACATGGTATGCGCCGGGACCGGCCGGGGGCGGGGGCGCCGGCACGCCCCCGCGCGGGCTCAGCCGACCGGGCCCGCGCTCTTCGCCGAGTCCGTCCCCGCCGGTGCGGCCGTGGTGGCCCGCGGGGCGGTCCGCAGCACGCCCGCGCCGAGCACCAGGCCGAAGGCGAGGGCCGTGACCAGGCCGAACGAGAAGACCAGCGAGGTGGCGTCGGCGATCCCGCCGATCGCGGACGGGGCGATGAGCCCCGAGGTGTACGTGATGGTGGCGACGCCCGCGATGGCCTGGCTCGGGTTCGGTCCGCTGCGCGCGGCGGCGGCGAAGGCGAGCGGGACGACGACCGCGACCCCGAGGCCCACCAGTCCGAATCCGGCCATCGCCGTGGCCGCGTTCGGGGCGACGACGACCAGCACGCCGCCGAGGGTGGCGGCCGCGCCCCCGACCCGTACCGTGCGGACCGCGCCGAAGCGGTCCACGACCCGGTCGCCGACCAGCCGGGCCACGGCCATGGTCAGCGCGAAGGCGGTGGTGGAGGCGGCGGCGAGGCCGGCCGAGCCGCCCAGCTCGTCGCGGAGGTAGACCGCCGACCAGTCGAGGCTGGCGCCCTCGGCGAAGACCGCGCAGAAGCCGATCGCGCCGATCACCAGGGCGGACTTCGGGGGCAGCGCGAAGCGCGGCGGGGCCTCTTCCTCCTCGGCGGGCGCCGGGTCGAGGACGCCCTGGCAGAAGACGAGGCCGAGGACGGTGAGGACGAGCGCGGCGATCAGGTGGTGGAGCCGGGCGTCGCCGCCGAGGTGGGCGGCGACGGTGCCGGCCGCCGAGCCGAGCAGCGCGCCCACGCTCCACATGCCGTGCAGTCCGGACATGATGGAGCGGCCGAGCCGGTTCTCGGTCTCGACGCCGAGCGCGTTCATCGCCACGTCGGACATGCCGGCCGTGGCGCCGTAGACGAAGAGCGCCGCGCACAGGCCCCAGACGTTCGGCGCGAGCGAGGGCAGGGTGAGCGCGAGCGTCCACAGCGCGAGCAGTCCGCGCAGCGCGGCGCGGGCGCCGAGGCGGTGGCTGATCCGGCCGGCCAGCGGCATCGCGAGCGAGGCGCCGAGGGCGGGGAAGGCGAGCGCGAGGCCGAGCTGGCCGGCGCTCACCCCGGCGTGCTCCTGGATCCAGGGGATCCGGGTCGCGAAGCTGCCGGTCACGGCGCCGTGGACGCAGAAGACGGCGGCGACGGCGAAGCGGGCCCGCCGGAGTCGTTCGGAGCTGAGGACGGTCTCCGCCGCCATGGGTCCTCCCCTGGGGTTCGGTAGGTGGATTTCGTGTCCGATGACGGCCCGTAAACTATCAGGAACCCTGCCTGATAAATAGTGGCGCGGAGAGACGACGGCGGGGAAGCGTCTGAGAGGATCACCGCATGGCCGCATCCCCGAGCACCGCCCGGGCCATCAACGACCGGCTCGCCCTGCGCCTGCTCCAGGACGAGGGCCCGTTGACGGCAGCCCAGCTCAAGACCCTCACCGGGCTCTCCCGGCCCACCGTCGCCGACCTCGTCGAGCGGCTCAGCGGCTCGGGCCTCGTGCACGTCGTCGGCGAGGCCGGGGCCGAGCGCCGCGGCCCCAACGCCAAGCTGTACGGCCTGGTCGCCGACCGCGCCCACCTCGCCGCGCTCGACGTCCGCACCCGCTCGGTCACCGTCACCGTCACCGACCTGCTCGGCACCCCGCTCGCCGAGGCCGCCGCCCCGGTCGGCGAGGACGCCGGGACCGGACCCGCCGTCGAGAAGGCCGTCGCCCTCCTGGAGCGCACCGCCCGGGAGGCCGGCGTCGAGCGGCTGCACTCCGTGGCCGTCGGCGCCCCCGGCCTCATCGACCCCGCCACCGGGGAGCTGCGCGACTCCACCGGCCTGCCCGCCTGGCACCGCCGGCTCGTCGCCGTCCTCCAGGAGCGGCTCCCCGCCCACGTGCTGGTCGAGAACGAGACCAACCTCGCCGCCGTCGCCGAGCTGCGCGAGGGCGCGGCCCTGGGCCGCGAGGACTTCGTCCTGCTCTGGCTCGGCCAGGGCGTGGGCGCCGCCGTGGTCCTCGGCGGACGGCTGCGCCGGGGCGCCTCGGGCGGCGCCGGCGAGATCGGCTTCCTGCCCGTGCCCGGCACCTCCGGACTGCCCTCGGCCACCGGCTGCGACGGCGGCTTCCACGAGCTGGCGTGCGTCGCCGCCGTCGAGGCCCTCGCCGCCGGGCACGGCCTCGACCCGGCGGACGCCCTCGCCTCCGGGCACGCCCCCTTCCTCGACGCCCTCGCCCGCCGGCTCGCGGTCGGCGCGGCGGCGGTCGCGGCCGTCCTCGACCCGGGCTGCGTGGTCCTCGCCGGCGAGACCGGCCACCGGGGCGGCCCGGAGCTGGCCGCCCGCGTCGAGGCCGAGCTCGCCGCGCTCTCCCCGCTGCGCACCGAGGTCCGCGCCACCACCCTGGGCGACGCGGCGGTGCTGCGCGGGGCGCTGCTGCGGGCCCGGGACGCGGCGCAGGAGGCGCTCTTCCCGTAAGGGCCCCACCGGGGGCGGACGCGCTCGCCCCGCCCCCGGGAACACGACCGCCCGCGCTGGGAACGCGACCGCCCCCCCGGAAACCGGGCCGCCCCCCCCCGGAAACCCGGCCGCCCCCCGGGAACGCGACCGCGCCGCGCCCCGGACAGGGGGGCGCGGCGCGGAAGGGGCGGCCCGGCGGCGGCCAAGGGCCGTGAGACCGCCGCCGGGGGTTCTCGGGAGGGGATCAGCAGGCGCCGAGGTCCTGCCAGACGCCCCAGTCACCGGTGGTGCCGGGCGCCTCGTTCTGCGTCCACCACTTGGCCTTCCACTTGTGGCCGTTGTGGGAGACCTCGTTGCCCGCGTTGTAGACCTGGCCGGCCACGTACGCCGGAGCGGTGCAGCCCGTGGGCGGCGTCGTCGGCGGGGTGGTCGGGGGAGTGGTCGGCGGGGTCGTCGGAGGCGTGGTGGGCGGGGTGGTCGGCGGCGTGGTGCCGGTGCCCGGCTCCACGGTCGTCGTGCCGCGCGCCAGGTCGCCGGCGAGGGCGTACGTGGTGCCGTTGATGTTCACCGTCCAGTTGGAGGGGGTGGACACCGGCAGGTAGTAGTTGAAGGACAGCTCGACCGTCGCGCCCGGGGCCAGGGTCTGCCAGGCCGGGAGCTTCAGCGAGACCCGGTGGAAGTCGCCCTTCAGGCCGCCCACGTTGGAGCCCGTGTGGTCGCTGCTGACGACCTTGGTGCCGAAGCCGGACTGGTCGGAGGCGTTGGCCGGGGCCGAGGTGCCGTAGTCGAACTGGAACTCCGTGCCGCCGGGCAGCGTGGTGTTCGTCCGGTTGGTGATCTTCACCTTGGGGGTGATCGGGTAGTTCGAGTCGCCCAGCTTGAACTCGGTGAAGGCGGTCTCGATGTTCACGGCCTGGGTCGGCAGCGCCTTGTTCGACTTCTTGGCGCCGTAGGGGGTGGCGGCCTTGAACTTGTCGTACATCAGCGAGGTGAGCGTGGAGCCCATCTCGTACTGGCCCTTGGCGGCGTTCCAGGCGTAGTCGCCCGCCATCTCCCAGACCATGGTGCCGCCGATGCCGCGGTCGACCACGTAGTCGGCCTTGGCGCCCACGGACTGCTCGTCCTCGGTGGAGAGGAAGACCTTCTTCTCGGCGTTCCACAGCCACGGCGCGACCAGGGTCGAGTCGTACTTGCGGGCGTAGGTGCCGGTCAGCGTGGTGTTGGCGGGGAAGCCGTACTTCGTGACGTAGTCGCCGACGATCCCCTTCTCCAGGTTCTTGGCGTGCCACATCGGGTTGGAGCCGGCGGGCGACTCCTTGCCCGCGGTGTCCTTGTCGTGCCACAGGTTGTCGATGCCGACGGCACCGTCACCGCACTTGGTCAGACCGGCGCCGGCCGGGCAGGTGGCCGCGGTGGCCTTGCCCCAGAGGCCGTCGGTGCCGCCCTGCACGTTCTTGTGGCCGCGGGTGTAGTAGGGCAGGCCGATGTTGATGCGGCCGGCCGGCATGGAGCCGCGGAAGTAGTGGTAGGCCCAGTCGGTGTTGAGGTAGCCGATGTTGCCGTACTGGGAGGAGCCGTAGACGTTGGCGGCGGCGAGCTCGCCGTCCTTGCCGTCGTCGAAGAGCGAGGCGTTGGGGCCGACGTACTCGTTCCAGGCGCCGTGCAGGTCGTACGACATGATGTTGACGTAGTCCAGGTACTTCTGGACCTGGAAGGTCTCCATGCCGCGCAGCAGGTAGCCGGAGGACGGGGCGGCGACGGTCAGCAGGTAGTGCTTGCCGTCGGCGGCGCCGGCCCTGTCCAGCTTCTCGCGCAGGGACTTCATGAGGGCCGCGTAGCCCTGGACCAGGCCGGCGCGGCGCGCGTTGGCGAGGGTCCAGTCGAGCGGGTTGCCCGCGTCCTTCATGGTCGTCGGGTACTCGTAGTCGATGTCGACGCCGTTGAAGCCGTACTTCCGGATGAAGTCGACCGCCGAGGTGGCGAAGGTGTCGATGCCGGCCTGGTTGACCGAGCCGTCGGCGTTGGTCGCCATCGAGTAGAAGCCGCCGGAGTTCACCCGGTCGCCGTTGTCGGCGAAGTAGCCGCCGGTCTCGGCCCAGCCGCCGACCGAGATCAGCGTCTTCACGTCCGGGTGCTGCTTCTTGAACTTGTTCAGCAGGTTGAAGTGGCCCTTGTAGGGGAGGGCCGGGTCCATCTCGGCGCCCGCCACGCCGGGCCAGGTCATGCCGGTGGCGGCGTTGTCCGGGCCGTCCGTGCCGACCGAGAGCTTGTTGTCGCCGCCGATGTGGCCGAAGGCGTAGTTGATGTGGGTGATCTTGTCCCACGGGATGTTGTTGGCGAGGTACGCGGGCTCGCCGTTCTTGCCGGTGCGCCAGCCCGTGAAGTAGCCGATGACGCGGCGCTGGTGGTCGGCGCCCATCTTCTCGCGGCCCTCGGTGTCGTAGACCGAGCAGTAGGGGACGTCGACGCCGGGCGTCTTGTACAGGCCGTCGGGGCGACAGCTCTCGTTGTCGGCGGCGTACGAGACGCCGCCGGCGAGCGAGCTGAGCAGCAGGCCGGCGACGGCGGCACCGGACGCGAGCAGCGACGCTCTCTTGGTCGTGGGGGACAGCACGATCTGGTCCTCCTTGGGGAGGTGGAGAAACACGCAACGAACAAGGGGGTGGTACGTGTTGGGCCCGTGGCGTGCGCACACCGCCGGGCCGTTCCTCGGAGGTGACACGGACATTAAGAGGACTAGACCAGTGCGTCAATAGGTCTGGACCAACGGAGAATTCCGTGGGATCGTGTGAGTCATCGCACAGGGAGCGCGTGCATGCCCGTTGACACGGCGTGGCACACTGGCCCTGTATCAGCAGCAGCGCACTCCGGGGTCGGTGTAATTCCGAACCGGCGGTATAGTCCGCGACCCGTCCGCAAGCCAGCGGCCGGTTGACCAGGTGAGATTCCTGGACCGACGGTGAAAGTCCGGATGGGAGGCAGTGCGCGGCGGGCGACCCCCGACAGGGGCGTGCCGGCCGTACGTCCGCTGGTCGCCGCGATCCGTCGTCGGCGCACCCGTGGATCTCCGGCCCACCGGCACCCCCTCGCGCGGCGGCGTACCCGCTCTTCTGTCGTCACCGACAGGCCCCGGAGTCCGTGCCCGAAGAGGCAGGAGGACCCGGTGGACCGGCAGGCCGACATCACCGCCATGCGACGCGCCGTGGAGCTCGCCGCCCGCGGACTCGGCGCCACCAGCCCCAACCCCGTCGTCGGCTGCGTCGTCACCGACGCCTCCGGCCACGTCGTCGGCGAGGGCTGGCACCAGCGCGCCGGAGGCCCCCACGCCGAGGTCCACGCCCTGCGCGCGGCCGGCGTCCTCGCCCGCGGCGGCACCGCCTACGTCACCCTCGAACCCTGCAACCACACGGGCCGCACCGGCCCCTGCGCCCAGGCCCTGATCGAGGCCGGCGTCGCCCGCGTCGCGTACGCCGTCGCCGACCCGAACCCGCGGGCCACGGGCGGCGCCGACACCCTGCGCGCGGCCGGCGTCACGGTGGAGCGGGGCCTCCTGGAGGACGAGGCCGAGGCCGGCAACCTCGCCTGGCTCACCTCCGTCCGCGCCGGCCGCCCCTTCGTCCGCTGGAAGTACGCCGCCACCCTCGACGGCCGGATCGCCGCCGCCGACGGCACCTCCCGCTGGATCAGCTCCCCCGCGTCCCGCGCCGACGTCCACCGGCTGCGCGCCGAGGCCGACGCCGTCGTCGTCGGCTCCGGCACCGCCCGCGCCGACGACCCCCACCTGGCCGTCCGCGGCGTCGAGGGCGCCGTCCAGCCCCTGCGGGTCGTCGTCGACACCGAGGCGGACGCCGTGAAGCCCGGCGCCCGCGTCCTCGACGACGCGGCCCCCACCCTGATCGCCGTCGCCGAGGACGCGACGACCGCGCTCCCCGACGTCCTGCGGCTCCCCAGGGCCGCGGCCGGCGGCCTCTCCGTCCCCGCCCTCCTGGACGCCCTGCACGCGCGCGGCGTCCGCTCCGTCCTCCTCGAAGGCGGCCCCACCCTCGCGGGCTCCTTCCTCGCCGCGGGCGCCGTCGACCAGGTCGTCGGCTACCTCGCCCCGGTCCTCCTCGGCGCGGGCCCGAACGCCCTCGCCGACGCCGGAATCACCACCCTCGCCGACGCGTTGCGGCTCGACGTCACCGAGACCGCGCGCATCGGATCCGACCTTCGCATCACCGCCGTCCCCACCCCCCAGGGAGCCTGACCGTGTTCACCGGAATCGTCGAAGAGCTGGGCGAGGTCGTCGCCGTCGAGCAGCTGCCGGACGCCTCGCGCTTCCGCCTCCGAGGCCCCCTGGTCACCGAGGGCGCCCGCCACGGCGACTCGATCGCCGTCAACGGCGTCTGCCTGACCGTGGTCGAGACCGCCGACGGCGAGTTCACCGCCGACGTCATGGCCGAAACCCTCAAGCGGTCCTCCCTCGGCGCCCTGGAGCCCGGCTCCCGGGTCAACCTGGAGCGGCCCATGGCCGTCGGCGGCCGCCTCGGCGGCCACATCGTCCAGGGCCACGTGGACGGCACCGGCACGATCCTGGAGCGGACCCCCTCCGAGCACTGGGAGCTGGTCAGGGTCGGCCTCCCGGCCCCCCTCGCCCGCTACGTCGTCGAGAAGGGCTCCGTCACCGTCGACGGCGTCAGCCTCACCGTGGTCGAGGTCGGCGACGACTGGTTCACCATCAGCCTCATCCCCACCACGCTCGCCCTGACCACCCTGGGCCACAAGGGCCCCGGCGCCCCGGTCAACCTCGAAGTGGACGTCATCGCCAAGTACGTCGAGCGGCTGCTCGGCCCGAACGCAGGGGAGAACGTCAAGTGAACCGGCTCAACTCCGAGGCGTTCACCCTCTTCGGCCAGCACATCATCTGGTCGGACATGATCGGCAACACCATCGGCCTGATAGCCCTGGCCCTCGGCTGGCGCCGCTCCATCCTCACCTGGCCCGCCCAGCTCCTCTCCGGCCTGATCCTGGTCGGCGCCTACGCCTCCGCGGACCTCGCCGGCGGCGTCGGCAAGCAGCTCCTCGTCATCGGCGTCGCCGCCTGGGGCTGGTGGCAGTGGAACCGCGGCCGGCAGCAGGCCCAGGACGGCTCCATCGCCGTCCGCTTCGCCACCTGGAAGGAGCGCGGCCTGCTCGCGGGCGGCGCCGTCCTCGGCACCCTCGCCGTCGGCGGCCTCTTCACCCTCTTCCCGTCGCTCTCCTGGAGCCCGTGGGCCGACGCGTACATCTTCGTCGGCACCCTCGTCGCGATGGTCGCCCAGGCCCGCGGCCTGGTCGAGTTCTGGTTCGCCTGGCTCCTCGTCGACCTCGTCGGCGTCCCGCTCGCCTTCAGCAGCGACCTCGCCTTCTCCGGCCTCGTCTACGTCGTCTACTTCGCCCTCGTCCTGTGGGGCATGCGCGACTGGTGGCTCCGGTCCCGCACCCCCGTCCTGGAAGGAGCCCCCGCATGAGCAGCGCCCCGTCCGTCTGGGACACCGAGGACCTCTCCCTCGACCCCGTCGAGCAGGCGATCCGCGACATCGCCGCCGGCCGCCCGATCGTGGTCGTCGACGACGAGGACCGCGAGAACGAGGGCGACCTCGTCATCGCCGCCGAGAAGGCCACCCCCGAGGTCGTCGCCTTCATGATGAGCGAGTGCCGCGGCCTGATCTGCGCCCCCATGGAGCATCAGGAGCTGGAGCGCCTCCACCTCCCGCAGATGGTCGAGCACAACACCGAGTCCATGCGGACCGCCTTCACGGTCTCCGTCGACGCCGGCCCCGAGCACGGCGTCACCACCGGCATCTCCGCCGCCGACCGCGCCACCACCCTCCGGATGCTCGCGAGCGGCCGCCACGAGCCCTCCGACTTCGTCCGCCCCGGCCACGTCTTCCCGCTGCGCGCCCGCGAGGGCGGCGTCCTCGCCCGCCCCGGGCACACCGAGGCGGCCGTCGACCTCGCCCGCCTCGCGGGCCTGCGGCCGGCCGGCGCGATCGTCGAGATCGCCGGCGAGGACGGCGTGATGCTCCGCCTGCCGGAGCTGATCCCCTTCGCCCGCAAGCACGGCCTGACGATCATCTCCATCGAGGACCTGATCGCCTACCGCCGCTCCGCCGAGCCGACCGTCCGCCGCGAGGCCGAGGTCCACCTCCCCACCGCCCACGGCGACTTCACCGCCTACGGCTACCGCTCCACCGTCGACGGCGTCGAGCACGTCGCCCTCGTCCACGGGGAGATCGGCGACGGCCGGGACGTGCTCGTCCGGGTCCACTCCGAGTGCCTCACCGGCGACGTCTTCCACTCGCTGCGCTGCGACTGCGGCCCCCAGCTCCAGGCCTCCATGGACCGCATCCAGGAGGCTGGCCGCGGCGTCGTCGTCTACCTCCGCGGCCACGAGGGGCGCGGCATCGGGCTGCTCTCCAAGCTGCGCGCGTACGAACTCCAGGAGCGCGGCCGCGACACCCTCGACGCCAACCTGGAACTCGGCCTGCCCGCCGACGCCCGCGACTACGCGGCCGGCGCGCGGATCCTCGCCGACCTCGGCGTCCGCAGCCTCCGCCTGATGACCAACAACCCCGACAAGATCGACGCCCTCACCCGCCACGGCCTCGCCGTCGAGGGCCGCGAGCCGATGCCCGTCACGGCCGGCGAGCACAACCTCCGCTACCTGCGCACCAAGCGGGACCGGATGGGCCACGACCTGCCCTGGCTGGACGGCTCCCCGGCCCCCACCTGCGGCAACCAGTAACCACGTACGTACGAAACCGGCTAGGAGAGACATGAGCGGCAAGGGCGCACCCGTCCTCAGCGTGAAGAACTGCGGCGACCTCCGGGTCGCGGTCATCGCGGCGCAGTGGCACGAGAAGATCATGGACGGTCTCGTGGACGGCGCCCTGCGCGCCCTGTCCGAACTCGGCATCGACGAACCCACCCTGCTCCGCGTCCCCGGCAGCTTCGAACTCCCGGTCGTGGCGAAGGTCCTGGCCGGCCGCGGCTACGATGCCATCGTGGCGCTCGGTGTCGTCATCCGCGGCGGAACGCCGCACTTCGAGTACGTGTGCCAGGGCGTCACCCACGGCCTCACCCAGGTCTCGATCGACACCGGCGTACCCGTCGGGTTCGGCGTCCTCACCGTCGACGACGAGGAGCAGGCGCTCGACCGCGCCGGCCTCGAGGGCTCCCGCGAGGACAAGGGCCACGAGGCCGTCACCGCCGCCGTCGCCACCGCCACCACGCTGCGCACGGTCAGCGAACCCTGGCGCTGAGCGCGCGTCCCCCACCCCGTACTCTTAGGAGCATCATGGCGAATGAAACCCGCAAGAGCTTCGAAGAGCTCTTCGCCGAACTCAAGCTCAAGGCCGAGACCGGCGACCCGGCCACCTCCCGCACCGCGGAACTGGTGGACAAGGGCGTCCATGCCATCGGCAAGAAGGTCGTCGAGGAGGCCGCGGAGGTCTGGATGGCCGCCGAGTACGAGGGCAAGGAGGCGGCCGCCGAGGAGATCTCGCAGCTGCTGTACCACGTCCAGGTGATGATGGTCGCCCGCGGGATCTCCCTCGACGACGTCTACGCCCACCTCTGAGCACGCCCCCGCCGTTTCCCACCACTCCCAGGCAAAGGAAGCCCACCCCATGCTGCGCATCGCCGTTCCGAACAAGGGTTCCCTCTCCGGACCTGCGTCGGCCATGCTCCATGAGGCCGGCTACCGCCAGCGCAAGGAGTCCAAGGAACTGGTGGTCATCGACCCCGACAACGAGGTCGAGTTCTTCTACCTGCGGCCGAAGGACATCGCCATCTACGTGGCGTCCGGGAAGCTGGACATCGGCATCACCGGCCGTGACCTGCTCCTCGACTCCGGCGCCAGCGCCGAGGAGATCCTGGCGCTGAACTTCGGCCGCTCCACCTTCCGCTACGCCACCCGCCCGGGCACCGCGAACGGCCCCGAGGACTTCGGCGGGATGACGATCGCCACCTCCTACGAGGGCATCGTCGCCAAGCACCTCGCCGACCAGGGCATCGACGCCTCCGTCGTGCACCTCGACGGCGCCGTCGAGACCGCGATCCAGCTGGGCGTCGCCCAGGTCATCGCCGACGTCGTCGAGACCGGCACCAGCCTGCGCAACGCCGGCCTGGAGGTGATCGGCGAGCCGATCCTGAAGTCCGAGGCGATCGTCGTCCGCCGCCACGGCGCCGAGACCGACCACCCGCAGGTCCAGCAGTTCCTGCGGCGCCTCCAGGGCGTCCTCGTCGCCCGCAGCTACGTGATGATGGACTACGACTGCCGCGCCGAGCACCTGGAGCAGGCCGTCGCCCTCACCCCGGGCCTGGAGTCGCCGACCGTCTCCCCGCTGCACAACGAGGGCTGGGTCGCCGTCCGCGCGATGGTCCCCGCCAAGGAGGCGCAGCGGATCATGGACGACCTGTACGAGATCGGCGCCCGCGCGATCCTCACCACCGCGATCCACGCCTGCCGCCTCTGACGGCGCCCGGCCCCCGTACCACCCACGGCACCGAGGAACCCCGATGTCCGAGTCGCCCACGCCCGCCCTCCCGGTCACCTTCCGGCCGGGCCGCACCCGCGCCGTCCTGCTGACCGTGGGCCTCGCCATGTTCGCGGCGATCACCGCGGTGGCGCTGATGCTGGAGCGGCTCGGCCCGGGGGAGCGGGTCAGCTTCGTCTTCACCGCCGCGCTCTTCCTCGCGGTGCTGGTGATGCTCAGCCGCCCGAAGGTCGTCGCCGACAGCGAGGGCGTCACGGTCGTCAACATCACCCGCACCCGGCGCCTCGCCTGGGCGGAGATCCTCCGCGTCAACCTGCGTCCCGGCGACCCGTGGGTCTTCCTCGACCTCAGCGACGGCACCAGCCTGCCGGCCCTCGGCATCCAGCCGGGCATCGCCAAGGAGTCCGCCATCAGGGACGCCCGCGCCCTGCGGGCCCTCGCGGACAGCCGCGGCACCGGGGCCGAGACGGCCTGACACCCCGACGCGGGCTCGGGGACGACCCGGGTCCGTCCCCCATCCGGGGCGTCCCCCCTGCCGCGCGGGGCCCGGGCGTGACTACTCTTGAGGCGGTGGTGCCGGGCGCACCACCGCCTCGCGCGTACGGGCCGCCGCCGGCGGTCGGCGAGGCCACCCTTCGACCCGAGGAGTGACTCCCTCCGGCAATGGACGGATCGTCCGGTAGTACCTGCGCCGCCCCCTCTCCCCACGAGGCGGCGGCATGATCGTCTCCCTGCTGCTCCTGCTGGCAGCCTTCCTCCTGATCCTCGCCAACGGCTTCTTCGTCGCCGCCGAGTTCGGTCTCGTGACCGTCGAGCGCGCGGAGGCCGAGCGGGCCGCGGCCGCCGGTGACCGGCGCGCCCGCACCGTCGTCTCGGCGCTGCGCGAGCTGTCCTTCCAGCTCTCCGGCACCCAGCTCGGCATCACCCTCACCTCGCTGATCGTCGGCATGCTCGCCGAGCCCGCGCTCGCCGGCCTGCTGCGCACCCCGCTGACCGCCACCGGGCTCCCGCCGGGCGCCGTCTCCGGCGTCGCCGTGGTGATCGGCATGCTGCTCGCCTCGGCCGTGCAGATGGTCGTCGGCGAGCTGGTCCCCAAGAACTGGGCGGTCTCCCGGCCGCTCCAGGTCGCCCGCTTCGTCGCCGCCCCGCAGCGCCGCTTCTCCGCCGCCTTCCGGCCGGTGATCGCCCTGCTCAACCGGGTGGCCAACGGACTGGTACGCGCCCTGGGCGTCGAGCCCACCGAGGAGCTGGACTCGGTCCGCACCCCCGGCGAGCTGGAATCCCTCGCCCGGCACTCGGCCCGGGCCGGCGCCCTCGAACAGGACACCGCCGACCTCTTCGTACGGACCCTGTCCCTGGCCGGCCTCACCGCCGAGCAGGTCATGACCCCGCGCGTGAAGGTCAGCGCCCTCCAGTGGGACGCCACCGCGGCCGACGTCCTCAACCTCACCCGGGCCACCGGCCTCTCGCGCTTCCCCGTCTACCGGGACCGCATCGACGAGGTCGTGGGCATGGTCCACCTCAAGGACGCGCTCGCCGTCGCCCCCGACGCCCGCCCGCGGACCTCCGTCGGGCGGATCGCCGTCCCGCCGCTCCTGGTCCCCGAGTCGCTGCCCGTCCAGGCCCTCCTGGAGCGGCTGCGCCGCGAGCAGCCGATCGCCGTCGTCGTCGACGAGTACGGCGGCACGGCCGGCGTGGTCACCCTGGAGGACATCGTCGAGGAGCTGGTCGGCGAGGTCCGCGACGAGCACGACACCGCCGCCGACGCCCGCCCCGAGCTGGCCGCCGCGCCCGCCGAGGACGGCCGTCCGGCCTGGGAGGCCGACGGCTCCTGCCGGGTCCACACGCTGCGCCGGATAGGCCTCGACGTGCCCGACGGCCCGTACGAGACCGTCGCCGGGCTCGTCGCCGACCTCCTCGGCCGGATCCCGGCCCCCGGCGACCGGGCCGAACTGCCCGGCTGGCGGCTCTCGGTCCGCCGGGTCGACCGCTTCCGGGCCGAGCGGGTCCGGATCGTGCGCACCGCCCCGGTGCCGATGGCGGAGGCGGCCCGATGAGCACCCTGCAACTCCTCCTCGCCCTCCTCCTCGTCCTGGCCAACGGCTTCTTCGTCGGCGCCGAGTTCGCGCTCGTCTCCGTCCGCCGCAGCCAGATCGAGCCGCTCGGCGGGACCCGCGCCACGCAGGTGCTGTACGGCCTGGAGAACCTGCCGCGGATGATGGCCGCCGCCCAGTTCGGCATCACCGTCTGCTCGCTCACCCTCGGCGCGGTCGCCGAACCGACCGTCGCCCACCTCCTCGAACCGGCCTTCCACGCCGTCGGCGTGCCGGCCGGTCTCATCCACCCGCTCGGCTACGTGATCGCCCTGGCCGTGGTCGTCTTCCTCCACCTCGTCATCGGCGAGATGGTCCCGAAGAACCTGGCGATGGCGGCGCCCGAGCGGACCGCGCTCTGGCTCGCCCCCGCCCTGGTCGGCTTCGCCCGGCTCTGCCGGCCCGTGACGGCCGCCCTGGGCGCCTGCTCGGCCCTGGTCCTGCGCGCCTTCAAGGTCGAGCCCAAGGACGAGGTGGAGGCGGTCTTCACCAGCGCCCAGCTCGGCCGGCTCGTCGAGGACGCCGGCCAGGCCGGACTCCTCGACCCGGCCGAGCAGGAGCGCCTGGAGGACGCCCTGGAGCTGGGCAGCCGCCCGGTCACCGACGTCCTCATCCCGGCCGCCGCGCTGGTCACCGTCCCCCCGTCGGCCACCCCGCGCGAGATCGAGGAGCTGACCGTCCGGACGGGCTACTCCCGCTTCCCGGTCCGCGCCGAGGGCCGTCAGGCCGTCTTCCTCGGCTTCGTGCACGTCAAGGACGTGCTGGACCTGGAGGAGCGGGAGCGGGGGGTGCCGCAGCAGCTGTGGCGCCCGATGGCGACGCTCCGTGCGGAACTGCCGCTGGACGACGCCCTCACCGTGATGCGGCGGGCGGCGACCCACCTCGCGCAGGTCGCCGACGCCTCCGGCCGGATCCTCGGCCTGGTCGCCCTGGAGGACGTCCTGGAGACGCTGGTGGGCGAGGTCCGCGACCCCGCCCACCGACTGGACCCCGCGCCGGCCCCGGTGGCCTAGGGCCTGCCCGGCCCTTCCCGTCGGGTCCGGCCCGCCCGGCCCGTTCCGACGCCCGTGGTCGGACAGGCCCCGGCGGGTCAGAACGGCGGTTCCTGCTGGGGGCCGCGGTCCGCCGGACCGCGGCCCGACAGCACCTCGCCGTACGCCTGCATGAGGTCCCCGAGCCGCAGGGTGGCCAGGTCCTCGCGGGTCAGCGTGCCGGGACAGCCGGAGAGCCGCAGGTCCCGGTAGGCGCAGGACTTCTCGTACAGGGTGCGCAGGAAGCGGCCGTTGCCCAGCTCGTCGATCCAGCCCTGCTCGACCACGTGGCCGCTGATCGAGCGCAGCTCGTCCAGGGCCTCCTCGTCCCAGCCGTCCCCGTTCGCCGCTGCCAGCACCTCGCCGATCGCGGTCAGTTCGAGCGGCCGGTAGGACGGGAAGTCGACCCGGGTGGTGAAGCGGGAGGAGAGCCCGGGGTTGGCGGCGAGCAGCCGGTCCATGCCCTCCGGGTAGCCGGCCAGGATGACGACGAGGTGGTCCCGGTTGTCCTCGGCCCGCTTCAGCAGCACCTGGAGGGCCTCGTCGCCGTAGGCGTCGCCCTTGCTGTAACCGGAGTTGGAGAGGGCGTACGCCTCGTCGACGAAGAGCACCCCGCCGACCGCCGAGTCGATCAGCTCGTTCGCCTTCACCGCCGTCTGGCCGAGGAACTCGCCGACGAGGTCGGCCCGTTGGGCCTCCACCAGGTGGTCGCCGCCGAGCAGGCCGAGCGCGTAGAAGACCCGTCCCAGGATCCGGGCCACGGTCGTCTTGCCGGTGCCAGACGGCCCGGAGAAGACGAAGTGACGCTTCGGCGGCTGCACCGGCAGGCCCTGCCCGGCCCGCAGCCGGGCCATCTCCAGCTGCGCCGAGAGCGCCTTGACCTGTCGCTTCACCGGTTCGAGCCCGACCATGCCCTCCAGCTCGGCGAGGGCCTCCGCGAGCAGCACCGGGTCCGTCGGCCCGGCGGGGAAGCGCGGCGGCCCGGGCTGCGCGGGAACCGGTGAGCTGTGCCGTACGACCTCCGGGGGCGCGGCCGGCGCGCCGGGCGGCACCGGGTCGGGGGAGCGGCGCAGCCCGTCGCCTCCGGGGGCGGCGGGCTCCGCCTCGGGCCCGGTGGCGGTGTCCGTGCCGTCCGCTCCGGGGCCGGTGCCCAGCGTGCCGAGGGCGACGGCGGCGAGCCCGGCCTGCTCGTCCATGCCGTCGAGCCCGTCGAAGCCGTCGTACTCGGCGATGGCGGCGAGCCGGGCGGCGGTGTCCATGAACGCGGGGTCGACGCGGTGCACCGCGCGGTAGAGGGGGAGGGCGGCGGCGCTGCGGCCGGTGCCCTCGTGGGCGCGGGCGAGCCAGTAGCGCAGTTCCTTGCGCTGGGGCTGCTCGCTGCGGCAGCGCATCAGGGCGGCCGACAGCAGCGGCTCGGCCTGCCCGTACATCTCCAGGCGCACCCGGGCCATGCCGCCGAAGAGGCCGGCCTCGATGCCGAGCAGCGGGTCGTCGACGAGCGGTTCGGTGTGCCGGACGAGCTGTTCCCAGTCCTTGACCAGGTAGGAGCGGCAGGCGTGCAGGAAGCGGACCTGGGGGTCGGTGTCGACCGGCGGCAGTTCGGCGAGGGCCCGGTCCAGCTCCGGCACGTGCCGTCCGTCGAGCCAGTGGGAGGCGTGCGCGAGCAGCAGGTCGCGCGGGCTTTCGAGCACCGGCTGCACCCACCAGCCCAGCCAGTACCAGGAGTTGAGGGTGCGGCGGTGGCGGGCGCGCTGTTCGCCGAAGCGCTCGCGGTTGCGGTACATGCGGAGCAGCGCGGTGGTGGTGTCCACCCGGAGCGCGTGCAGCCCCAGCCAGCCGTCCGCCATGCCGGGATCGATCCGCACCGCGGCCCGGAACTCCTCCTCGGCCTGCGGATAGGCGCCCATCGTGTAGGCGTCCACTCCGCGCAGCCAGGCGAGTTCGGCGGGGGCCTGCGCGCCCTGCGTGCCGATGTCCATCGGGTCCCCCACAACCGTCGGCGTATGGACGGGATTTGACCGCACCTGGGGGCATCGTACCTGCGCAGGGGTGGTGCGCTTAAGGAGAAGCGCAAGATCCGGAAGCGGTGACCCTGGGTGAGCGCAGGAGGTCGGGGAGGGCCCGGAAGGGGCCGGAGAGGCGCCGGGGAGGGGCGCGGAGGGCAGAACGAAGCCCCCGATCACGGGGGAACAACCGGGGGCTTCGTGTCCGCGGCGGCTGTCGAAAGCCGCACATTGAGAACGTAAGACCTGTAAGCCCCCGGGGTCAAGCGCCCTCGGGGCACTTGCGGAAGCGGAATTCCGGGGACTCAGTCCACCGCCATCACGCCGTCACGGTGGGTGATGATCTGGTCCGGGCCCGCCGTCACAGCGGGCCCGGGAAGCCAGTCGTACCCCTCGCCCCGCTCCCGTACCAGGGTGTCGGCGAAGGGCCGCGACGGGTCCTCGGCGAAATGGCGAGTCTCCGCCACCACCCAGCCGTCCCAGAACTCCGCCTGCTCCGGCCCGTCCCGGTGCCGGCCCCGCTCCCAGGAGGCCGCGGCCGGCCGCTCCATCCACAGCAGCCACGCGAGGTGCGGCCGCAGCTCCCGCCGCCCGGACCCCACCCCCTCCACCAGCACCACGGGTGCCGGGGGCAGCGTGCGGGCGGGACCGAAGCGCCGCAGGCTCCAGTCGTACGGCCGGTAGCGGGCGGTCTCGCCGCGCCCCAGCGGATCCAGGACCCCGGCGCGCAGCCGGCCGGTCCAGGCGAAGAGCTCCTCGTGGGTGGCGAGGTCGTCGAGCCGCAGGACGGGCGCGCCGCCGAGCGCGGCGGCGAGCCGGCGGGCGAGCGTGGACTTCCCGGAGCCGGCGTGGCCGTCGACGGCGACCAGCCGGACCGGTCCGAGCGAGGGCGGCAGCCGGCGCAGCGCGCGGGCGGCGCGGTCGAGGTCGTCCATGCGGCCCAGGGTAGGTGAGCGCCGCCCGCGCAGGTCAGCGAGGTGCCGCCGTCAGTGGTCTCTACCCATGACGGTGGCGGCGACGCGGCCCGAAGTGCTGGCGGAGGCCGGGCGGAGCCGGGATAGTGGGCCCGCGCCGCCCCGCCCGATCGCCGTTCCGTCCTCGACTGGGGGTCCTCGCCATGCCCGGATCAGCCTCACGCCGGACCGTCCTCGCCGCAGCGCTCGCGGCCGCCGCGGGCACGGCCGCGGCCGGAGCCCCACCGGCCGCGGCGGCCGGACCGCTCACGCCGGCCGGCCCGGGGGCGGACGCCGCCCTCCGGGCCCCGGCGACCGTCGCCAACCGCTTCTGGTCCACCTTCACCGACTGGCGGACGGGGGACGCCGAAGGCACCCGGGCCGTCGCCGGGCACCGCCCCGGCCTGGTCCTGGACGTCCCCCTGGGCCGCACCGACTACACCGACCCGCACACCGGCCTGACCTCCACCTGGGAGTACGCCCGCTGGACCTCGCCCGCGCACGCCCCCGAGGTGCCGGCCACCGAGGTGATCGCGTCCTGGAACGCCCGCACCCCGGCCGGCACCTGGCTCCAGGTCGAGCTGTCCGGCACGTACTCCGACGGCACCGCCACCCCGTGGTTCGTGATGGGCCGCTGGGCCTCCGGCGACACCGACATCAAGCGCACCTCGGTCGACGACCAGACCGACGGGCGGAGCAGCGTCTGGACCGACACCTTCGCGGTCGACGACCCGGCGAGCGGCCTCCGCCTCGCCTCGTACCGCCTCCGGCTCACCCTCCACCGCCGCCCCGGCACCACCCTCACCCCCACGGTCTGGCGGGTCGGCGCGATGGCCTCGGACGTCCCGGACCGCTTCACCGTCCCGGCCTCCGCGCCCGGCCTCGCCCGCGAGCTGGCCGTCCCGCGCTACTCGCAGAACACCCACGTCGGCCAGTACCCCGAGTACGACAACGGCGGCGAGGCGTGGTGCAGCCCGACCTCCTCGCAGATGATCGTCGAGTACTGGGGCCGGGGCCCGTCCCCGGCCGACCTGGCCTGGGTGAATCCCGACTTCGCGGACCCGCAGGTCTGCCACGCGGCCCGCTTCACCTACGACTTCCAGTACGCCGGCTGCGGCAACTGGCCCTTCAACGCCGCCTACGCCTCCGCCTACCCGGACCTCAACGCCGTCGTCACCCGCCTCCGCTCCCTCACCGACCTGGAGACCCTGATCCGGGCGGGCATCCCGGCCATCACGTCCCAGTCCTTCCGCAAGGAGGAGCTGACCGGCGCCGGCTACGGCACCTCCGGCCACCTGATGACGGTGATCGGCTTCACCGCCGACGGCGACGTGATCGCCAACGACCCCGCCTCCCCGACCAACGAAGCCGTCCGCCGGGTCTACCGCAGGCGCGAGTGGGAGAACATCTGGCTGCGGACCAAGCGGTACAACGCGAGCGGGAAAGTGGTGTCCGGCACAGGAGGGGTCTGCTACCTGTACTTCCCCGACCGGCCGACTCCCGCGCAGCGCAAGGCGCTTCAGGCCGTCGGGGTGCTCTGAGCGGTCCCGGTGCCGGCGGGGGGTGTGAGCGACGTCTCTGGTCCGGGGGCGCCCGGGTGCCTCATGGTGGTGGCCATGAGCGCCACCACCACCCCCGCCGGCCGTCTGTTCGCGCGCACCCGCACGGGCGGTCCCGAGGACGACCGGGGCCCCGAGCTCCTGGAGCACGTCCTCGGCTGGACCCTCGTCGTCCTGCTCGCCGTCCTGGTCACCCGTGCGGGCCTGATGTGACCCGCCGGCCGGCCGTCACGCGTCGGCCTACCGGACCAGGACCCCGCTGACCCGGACGGTCCGGTCGGCCCAGACCGGGCCCGCGGCGAGCCGCGTCCACTCCGCGTCCCGGCGCCCGGGCAGGGTGCGTCCCTGGCTGGCCCAGAGCGAGTACAGCGCCTGGTAGATCGGCGGGTCCGGATGGACCTGCACGGGAGCGGGCGCGGGAAGCGGCGCGGACGCCTGTACGGGTACCGGCGCGGACGTCTGCGCGGGCGCCGGGGCCGTGCTCGGCGCGGGCACGACGGGCGCGGATTCGGGGAGCGGGGCGGGCGGGGGAGTCCGCTCCGGAGCCGGCACCGGAGCCGGGGCCTGCGCGGGAAGCGGTGCCGGGGCCGGAGCCGGCCCCGGTGCGGCGCCGTCGGGGGCGGGGCCGGGTGGGCCCGGCGCCTCCGGGATCAAGTGAAGAACCGATTCTTCACCGCTCGGTTCGGTCTGCCGATGCCGACCGACTCCGCTGGGTGTGGAGTACAGCGTGGTCATGCCCGGACCAACGCGTCCCGGGCCGCCGGGTCACCCCCGGGCGGATTCGGGCGCCAGTTCGCCCCCTACTCATCCCTTATCTGTTCCTTATCCGCCCTTCTTCCGCCGCCCTTCCGTCCGCCTCCGCCCCTCCTTCGCCCCCGCCCCGCCCTGCCCCTCTCCCGCCACCCCTCGCGGCTGCCCCGCCACCCCTAGCAGCCGCCCCTCCGTCCCGCGCACGCCTCTGGTCCTCGCCGTGACACCTGACGTACCGTCAGATCCCTCTCGACGACCAGGAGGTCAGCCGTGGACGACGACCGGCCCGTCGCGCTCGACGAATACCCCGTGCACCAGGCCCCGCTCTCGATGAAGCACCACGTCAGCGGCGACCGGAACGCCTACGACCGCTGCATCTTCCACGTCTTCGACCACGCCGGGCGCGCCCTGCTCATCGCCGGGCTGGGCGTCTACCCCAACACCGGGGTGATCGACGCCTACGCGACCCTGCGCACCGGCGACCGGCTGCACGCCGTCCGCGCCTCCGACGCGCTCGGCGACGACCGGATGCGCCTGGAGGTCGGCCCGCTGCGCATCACCGTCGACGAACCGCTGCGCCGCTTCACCCTGAGCTGCGCCGCCGACCCGGCCGACCCCGACGGGCTCTCCTTCGACCTCGCCTGGACCGGGGACTTCCCCGCCCTCTGGGAACCGCACCACCTCCAGCGCACCGGCGGCCGGCTCACCCTCGAAGGCCGCCGCTTCGTCCAGGCAGGCCGCTGCACGGGGACGATCACCGCCGGCGGCGAGCGGTTCGAGGTCACGGCGGGGGAGTGGACCGGGACCAGGGACCGCAGCTGGGGAGTCCGCCCGATCCCCGGCGAGGAGCCCGGCCGTGCCGCCGAGGCGCGCCCCGAGGGCTTCCACTGGCTCTGGATCCCCATGCGCTTCGACGACCGCTTCGTGATGGTCGTCGCGCAGGAGGACGCCGACGGCTACCGCACCCTCAACCAGGCCCAGCTCGTCCGCGACGGCCGCCGGGACGTCCAGCTCGGCTGGCCCCGCACCGAGATCGCCTACCGGCCCGGCACCCGCCACCCCGAGAGCGCCGTCGTCCACCTCACCGACCCCACCGGCAACCCCCTGGAGATCGGCGTCGAGATCCTCGCCTCCTCCCCGCTCGCCGTCGGCGCGGGCTACCCGCCCGCCGGCGACTGGCAGCACGGCACCTGGCAGGGCCGCGACTGGACCGACCGGCGCGTCTACGACCTCTCCGACCCCGCCGCCCACCCCCTCGCCGGCTACGGCGTCACCGACCACTCCGCCCGCTTCACTCTCGACGGGCGCACCGGTCACGGCATCTTCGAGCACGGTTCCTTCGGCCGCCACGACCCCAGCGGCTTCGCCGACTTCACCTCCACGGCCCGCTGAACCGTCCGCCCCGCCGAGCCGCCCCCGAGGAGACCCGCATGGCCACGGCACCCCGTCCCCGCACCACCACCCGCGACCCCGAGGAGCTGGCCGCCCGGCTCACCGCCTGGCTCGACCGCAGGCTTCCCGGCGCCACCGTCTCCGGCCTCGCCGTCCCCGGCTCCAACGGCATGTCCAGCGAGACGCTGCTCTTCGACCTGGAGCACCCGGACGCCCCCGTCCGCGGCTGCGCCCTGCGGCTGGCCGCCGACCCCGCCGCGTACACCGTCTTCCCCGTCTACGACATGGCCCGCCAGCACCGGGTGATGGCCCTGGTCGCCGAGCACACCGACGTGCCCGTCCCGCGCGTGCTCTGGCTGGAGGAGGACCCCGGACCGCTCGGCGCGCCCTTCTTCGTGATGGCCCGCGCCGAGGGGCGCGTCCCGCCGGACGTCATGCCCTACACGTACGAGGGGAACTGGCTGCACGACGCCACCGACGCCCAACGCGCCGCGCTGGAGGCGGAGTCGGTGGCGGTCCTGGCGCGGCTGCACGACCGGTTCCCGGCGAAGGAGGCCGAGTTCCTTCTCCCCGAGGGCGAGGGGAGCCCGCTCCGCCGCCACGTCGACGCCCAACGCGCCTACTACGCCTGGGTGGTGGGGGGGCTCGCGCCCTCGCCGCTCATCGAGGCCGCCTTCGCGCGGCTGGAGGAGCTGTGGCCGGACGACGAGGGGCCGGCCGTGCTCTGCTGGGGCGACGCCCGCATCGGGAACATCGTCTACGACGGCTTCGCCCCCGCGGCCGTCCTCGACTGGGAGATGGCGGCCTGCGCGCCCCGCGAGGTCGACCTCGGCTGGACCGTCTACCTGCACCGCTTCTTCCAGGACCTGACCGTGAGCTTCGGTCAGCCGGGCCTGCCCGGCTTCCTGCGCCGCGGGGCGGTCGAGCGGCGGTACGCCGAACTGACCGGGCACGTCCCGCGCGCGATGGAGTTCCACACCCTGTACGCGGCACTGCGGCACGCGATCGTCATGCTGAGGATCGCGTACCGCCAGGCGTACTTCGGCGAGGTCGAGGTCCCCGCGGACCCCGACCGGCTCATCCTGCACCACGCCACCCTGGCGGCGATGGTGCGCGGAAGCTACTGGACCGGCGAGGAGTAGCCCCGCTCAGGCCGCGCGGCGCAGCTGCGCCGCGCGGATGGGCCGCGAGCCCGGGCCGCCGATGTGCGAGAAGGGCTGCTTCCGCCAGTCGAGGCCCTGGGGGAGCGTCAGGAGCAGCGCGGTGTCCTGCTCCTGGACCCCGACGCCCTCGTCGGCGGAGACCGCCTCGTCCGCGGACCGGCCGGTGCCGGCACAGACCGTGAGCGTGAAGGGGTTCCACGGCGACGGGCACAGCGCGTGCTCGGGCAGCGCGTCCTCGTCCGCCAGCAGGGCGATCGGCTGATCGCACTCCGGGCAGACGACCCGGAACATCTCAAAGGTGTCGTACGCGTCGAACTCGTCGGACGTGTCGACGGAATCAACGGGCTCCTGCATGGAGAATCTCCCCCTCGGACCGGTCGGCCGGTACTGTGCGGCCGAACCACAGCAAGCCCTTCCCATACGAGACTCCGCATAACCGTGAGCGGAGTTCCGATGCCCGGCCCAAACATGTGGCGTTCGTCACATGCCTGTCGCAGGTGCCCCGTGATCGCCCATAGCGACCCATACGACCCTCTCCCGGCTGGGCCCGGGACCCTTCGGCGCAATAGGGTCGGCGCATGGAGGAGCTGGATCGTCAGATCGTGGAGTTGCTCGTCAAGGACGGGCGCATGAGCTACACCGACCTGGGCAAGGCCACGGGCCTGTCCACGTCGGCCGTGCATCAGCGCGTCCGCCGGCTGGAGCAGCGCGGTGTCATCCGCGGCTATGCCGCCGTCGTCGACCCCGAGGCGGTGGGCCTGCCGCTGACCGCTTTCATCTCGGTCAAACCCTTCGACCCCAGCGCCCCCGACGACACCCCCGACCGGCTCGCCGACATCCCCGAGATCGAGGCCTGCCACAGCGTCGCGGGCGACGAGAACTACATCCTCAAGGTCCGGGTCGCCACCCCCCTGGAGCTGGAGCACCTGCTCAGCCGCATCCGCTCCCAGGCGCACGTCGCCAGCCGCACCACCGTCGTCCTGTCCACCCCGTACGAAGCCAGGCCGCCGCGCATTTAGCCTGGTCGCATGAGCGACACCCTGAACTCCGGCGAACACCGCACCGTGCTCCTGCGCGGTGGAGAAGTCCACAGCCCCGCCGACCCCTTCGCCACCGCCATGGTGGTGGAGCGCGGCCACATCGCCTGGGTGGGCGAGGAGGGCGCCGCCGACGCCTTCGCCTCCGGCGTGGACGAGGTGATCGACCTGGAGGGCGCGCTCGTCACCCCGGCCTTCGTGGACGCCCACGTCCACACCACCGCCACCGGCTTCGCGCTCACCGGGCTCGACCTCTCCTCCGCCGCCTCGCTCGCCGAGGCGGCGGAGCTGATCCGCGCCCACGCCGCCGCCCGCCCCGGGGACCGCATCCTCATCGGGCACGGCTGGGACGCCTCCCGCTGGCCCGAGCGGCGCCCGCTCACGCGCGAGGAGCTGGACGGCCTCACCGGAGGCCGCCCGCTCTACCTCACGCGGATCGACGTCCACTCGGCCGTCGTCACCACCGCGCTGCTCGACCTCGTCCCGGGCGTACGGGACCTCGACGGCTTCCACGACGGCCGCGCCCCGCTCACCGGCGACGCCCACCACGCCGTGCGGGCCGCCGCCTTCGCCGCCGTCTCCCCGGCCCAGCGCACCGAGGCCCAGCGCGCCGCCCGCGCCCACGCCGCCTCCCTCGGCATCGGCACCCTCCACGAGTGCGGCGGGCCGCGGATCTCCTCCGAGGACGACTTCACCGGCCTGCTGGACCTGGCCCGCAGCGAGGCCGGCCCCCGCGTGGCCGGCTACTGGGCCGACCTCGACGTCGAGCGGGCCCGCGCGCTCGGCGCCCTCGGCGCGGCCGGCGACCTCTTCGCCGACGGCTCCCTCGGCTCGCACACCGCCTGCCTCCACGAGCCGTACGCGGACTCCGCCGGCCACTCCGGCTCCGCCCACCTCGACGCCGCGACCATCGCCGCCCACGTCGTCGCCTGCACCGAGGCGGGCCTCCAGGCCGGCTTCCACGCCATCGGCGACGCCGCCGTCACCGCCGTCGTGGAGGGCGTGCGGGCCGCCTCGGAGAAGCTCGGCCTCGCCCGGATCCGGGCCGCCCGGCACCGCGTCGAGCACGCCGAGATGCTCACCCCCGAGACGATCGCCGCCTTCGCCGAGCTGGGCCTCACCGCCTCCGTCCAGCCCGCCTTCGACGCCCTGTGGGGCGGCGAGGACGGCATGTACGCCGAGCGCCTCGGCGCCGAGCGGGCCCGCACCCTCAACCCGTACGCGGCGCTGCTGCGGGCCGGCGTGCCGCTCGCCTTCGGCTCGGACGGCCCGGTCACCCCGCTCGACCCGTGGGGGACCGTCCGCGCCGCCGCCTTCCACCGCACCCCCGAGCACCGGGTCTCGGTCCGCGCCGCCTTCACCGCCCACACCCGCGGCGGCTGGCGCGCGGTCGGACGGGACGACGCCGGCACCCTGGTGCCCGGCGCCCCCGCCGACTACGCGGTCTGGCGGACCGGTGACCTGGTCGTCCAGGCGCCCGACGACCGGGTGGCCCGCTGGTCCACCGACCCGCGCTCCGGAACGCCCGGTCTGCCCGATCTGTCCCCGGGGGTCGAGCTCCCCGTCTGCCTGCGGACCGTGGTGTACGGACAGACGGTTTTCGTACGACCGAACGAGTGATGTGCGGTTGACGACCCCCCGGATGTACGCACCACGGGTTCCTCCCGGACCTGCGGCTCTTCCCGCCCGGCCTGCGGCTTCTCGGGAACCCCGCAGGTCAAACGGGTGTTGACAGCCGACCGCCATGGCCCGGTAGGTTCTCCCGCGTCCACCACAGGACGTCCGACCGGACCACGCCTCCTCGCCGGCGCCGACCGCCGCCCGCGCCTCGGCCGCGAGGGAAGGCCTTCCCGGCGGAAGGTGCGACCCGGGTGGGGCCCGGACGTTCAGTAGACAACGGCCTCGTGCCGATCCGCAGCCGGCGGGTCCCGGGTCGGACCGAAGGACGTCGGGCCCCGCACCGCACCCCGTCCTGCCCGTCGTGCCGCACGTCCCGCCCCCGCCGTGCCGCCCGCCTCCGCGATCACGTCGCCGGTCTCACACCACCCATGCCACAGGGATACTCCAGGGACCTCGCTAAGGTGGGGGTCCATGTCAGAATCCGAAGGGGCAGTAGTGAACGACGGTGGCCAGAGGCGTTACGGCCCGCTCGGCGACGTGCTGGTGATCATTCCGACCTACAACGAGGCGGAGAACATCAGGCCGATCGTCTCGCGCGTACGGGAGGCGGTGCCGGAGGCCCACGTGCTGGTCGCCGACGACAACAGCCCGGACGGCACGGGCAAGTTCGCCGACGAGATCGCCGCCGACGACGACCACGTCCACGTCCTGCACCGCAAGGGCAAGGAAGGGCTGGGCGCCGCCTACCTCGCGGGCTTCCGCTGGGGCATGGAGAACGGCTACGGGGTCCTCGTCGAGATGGACGCCGACGGCTCCCACCAGCCCGAGGAGCTGCCCCGGCTGCTCACCGCGCTCAAGGGCGCCGACCTCGTCCTCGGCTCCCGCTGGGTGCCCGGCGGCCGGATCGTGAACTGGCCGAAGTCCCGCGAGTTCATCTCGCGCGGCGGCAGCCTGTACTCCCGCCTCATGCTCGACGTCCCCATCCGCGACGTCACCGGCGGCTACCGCGCCTTCCGCAAGGAGACCCTCCAGGGACTCGGCCTGGAGGACGTCGCCTCGGCCGGCTACTGCTTCCAGGTCGACCTCGCCCGCCGCGCCGTCGCCTCCGGCTTCCACGTCGTCGAGGTCCCCATCACCTTCGTCGAGCGCGAGATCGGCGACTCCAAGATGAGCCGGAACATCGTCGTCGAGGCGCTCTGGCGGGTCACCGGCTGGGGCGTGACCGCCCGCGCCGAGAAGCTCTCCAAGGCCCTGGGTGGCCGCAAGGGCGCCTGATCCCGCCCGCCCGGCCCCCGGCGTTCCGCCTCCGGGGGCCGATCCTTCCTTTACGGCGTTCCTGCGGCGGCCCAGGCACACTGGGGGCATGACGACAGGCGCACCGCCCCCTCTCGCCCCGAAGCGCTCCCGGGCGCGCACCTTCCTCCCGCTGGGCCTCGCCGTCTGGCTGGTCCTGGAGATCTGGCTGCTCACGGTCGTGGCGGACGCGGCCGGCGGGCTGACGGTCCTGCTCCTCCTGGTCGGCGGCGCCGTGCTCGGCGCGACGGTGATCAAGCGGGCCGGCCGCCGGGCCTTCGCCAACCTCACCTCCACCTTCCAGCAGGCCCAGGCCGCCGCGCAGGGCGGCACGGTCCCGGACGCGGCCGACCGCAGGGGCGCCGGGGACCGCAACGGCTTCCTGATGCTCGGCGGGCTGCTCCTGATGATCCCCGGTCTGATCTCGGACGCCGCGGGCCTGCTGCTCCTCGTGCCCCCGGTCCGCACGGCCCTCGGGCGCGCCGCGGAGAAGTCGGTCGAGCGCCGGATGGCCGCCGCGCCTCCCGGAAGCCTCCAGGACGCCTTCCAGCAGGCCCGCATCCACCGCCCGGACGGGAAGGTGGTCCAGGGCGAGGTCATCCGCGACGACGCCCCCCAGGGCCCGTACGGCCCCTCCGGCGGACAGCGCCCGCCCCTGACCCCCTGACCCGGCGGCGTACGCGCAGGCCCGTGGCGGGAACGCCGGCCCGCGCACCCGGACCTTCGGCCGGCGCGCGGCCGGTACGGGAGAACGCCGAGGGGCCCGGTACACGGATCGTGTACCGGGCCCCTCGGCGTTGCTCTGCCGGGCCGTCCGTCAGGCGGACTTGCGGCTGTCGCGCGGATGCACCGCGATGTTCATGGCGCCGGAGCGCAGGACGGCCAGCCTTTCGGCGAGGACCTCCTCCAGCTCCTCACGGGTACGCCGCTCCATGAGCATGTCCCAGTGCGTACGCGCCGGCTTGCCCTTCTTCTCCTCGGGTCCGTCGCCGTCCACCAGGAGTGCCTGGATTCCGCAGACCTTGCATTCCCACTCCGGCGGGATCTCCGCCTCCACCGAGAAGGGCATCTCAAAACGATGGCCCTTCTCGCATGCGTACTCCACGGCCTGGCGCGGGGCCAGATCGATGCCGCGGTCGGTCTCGTAGCTGGTCACCACGAGGCGCGTGCCGCGAAGAGCTCGCTCACTCATGAATCGTGCCTCCCGGGCTTGTCGCCCACAGGACAGGTGTCGCTGTCGTCGTCATCCGGTCAACGTCCGGTCGGCGAGAAAGATTCCCGTTCCGGGTAATGCGTCGCCCGTCGTGCCGCCCCTTGTTGTACCCACCAGTGACCGATTTGTCACATCTGGCGGCAGATGTGACACGGCGTCTTCACCAAAGCAGCACGCAGTAACGGTCCGCCCGGCAGGCCAAACGCGTACACTACCGGCCTTTCACTTCCGCGTCTAAATTCGTTCGGGCACGACATTCCCCGCCTTCCTCACCGCCTCCCGCACGGGTACCCGCGCCAGCAGCGCGAAACCGGCCACGAAGAAGATCACGAGGGAGATGATGGCAGCTCGGTAGCTGTCCGTCAGCTGATACACGAGCCCGAACACCAGCGGCCCCAGCCAGCTCAGCCCGCGGTCGCTCAGCTCGTACGCCGAGAAGTACTCCGCCTCCTTGCCCTCCGGCACCAGGTGCGAGAACAGCGAGCGGGACAGCGCCTGGGTCCCGCCCATCACCAGTCCGATGGCCGCCGCCAGGCAGTAGAAGAAGAGCGGGGCCCCGGCCGGCAGCAGGTAACCGGCCAGGAGGATGCCCGTCCACACGACGAGCGAGCCGAGGATCGTCCGCTTGGCGCCGTACGTCCGGGCGAACCGGGCCATCAGGAGGGCGCCCGCCACGGCCAGCACCTGCACCAGCAGCACCGCCGTGATGAGCGTGGTCTCCTCCAGGCCCAGCTCCTTCTTGCCGAAGATCGCCGCCTGCGAGATCACCGTCTGCACCCCGTCGTTGTAGACGAGGTAGGCCAGCAGGAAGGCCAGCGTCAGCGGGTGCCGGCGCATGTCCCGGAGGGTCGACCGCAGCTGCCGCCAGCCCGCGCCCACCGCGCCGCCGCCCGCCGGCCGGTCCGCGCCGGCGGCCGCGGAGGGCAGCCGCCGGTCGCGCAGCCGCCGCAGCGGGATCAGCGCGAAGGCGCCCCACCACAGACCCGCCGAGGCCAGGCAGATCCGGACCGCCTCCCCCTTCTCCAGGCCGAAGGACGCGTGGGCGGAGTACAGGACGAGGTTGAGCACCAGGACGAGGGCGCCCGAGGCGTAGCCGAAGGCCCAGCCCCGCGAGGAGACCCGGTCCCGTTCGTCCGGGCCGGAGATCTGCGGCAGGTAGGCGTTGTAGAGCATCATCGCGACCGCGAAGGAGGCGTTCGCCACGATCAGCAGGAAGGCGCCCAGCAGGTAGCGGCTGCCCTCCAGGAAGAACATCCCCGTCGTCGCGGCCGCCCCCAGGTACGCCGCCGCCGCGAGCAGCGGCTTCTTGCGGCCCCTGCGGTCCGCCGCCGCGCTCACCAGCGGCATCGCCACGATGGCCACCACCAGCGAGAGGGACACGGTGTAGGAGAAGAGCGAGCCCGGTGCCACGGGGATGCCGAGCGGGTACAGCGTCCCGTCCTCGCCGCCGGCGGCCGTCTCGGCCACCTCGGTGAGGTACGGCCCCAGGAACACGGTCACGACGCTGGTCGAGTAGACCGAGCAGGCGAAGTCGTAGAAGTACCAGCCGCGCTGCTCCCGTCTGCGCTCGGCCGGATCGGTGATGGGCCCCTCAGGACCGGTCGTCTCGGCGGTCACGGCCGCACGCCCCCCTCGCTCGTCCCCGTCGCCCGGCTGCCCGCCCGGCCTCAGGCCCACGCCCCGCGGGCGGTGAGGACCTCGCGCAGCGTCTCCAGATGATCGGTCATGATGCCATCCACCCCCAGGTCGAGGAGAGACTCCATGCGCCCCGGATCGTTCACGGTCCACACGTGCACCTGGAGCCCGCGCGCGTGCGCCGCCCGGACGAAGCGGCGGTCCACCACGCGGATCCCGCCCTGCGTCTCCGGGACCTGCGCCGCCACCGCGCCGGCCCGCAGCGGGGCGGGGAGCCCGAGCGAGCGCATCCGCAGCGCCGCGACCCCGCTCACGCCGTACGAGGTGGCCAGCCGGGGGCCGGCGAGCCGCTGCGCCCGCGCCACCCGGGCCTCCGTGAAGGAGCTGACCAGGACCCGGTCCCAGGCGCCGGTGCGGGAGATCAGGTCCACCAGCGGGGCGAGCGCCGACTCGGTCTTGAGGTCCACGTTCCAGCGGGCCTCGGGGAACTCCTGGAGCAGGTCCTCGAAGAGCGGCAGCGGCTCCTTGCCGGCCACCCGGGCCTCCCGCACCGCCGCCCACGGCAGGTCGCGGATGCGGCCCGGGGTGTCCGTCACCCGGTCCAGGGTCGCGTCGTGGAAGGCGACGAGCACCCCGTCGGCGGTGGTGTGCACGTCGGTCTCGAAATAGCGGTAGCCCGCCGCGGCGGCCCGGCGGAAGGCGGCCGCGGTGTTCTCCAGGCCGTCCGCCGTGCCGCCCCGGTGGGCGAAGGGCAGCGGGAGCGGGTGGTCGAGATAGGGGTGGCGTACGCGAGTCACCGCCGCAGTATGGCGCCTTCCGGTGACGCGGGGGCGACGGCGGTGCCGACGGCGTCCGGCCCCGGGGTGGCCCCGGGCCCCCCGGCGGCCGCCGCCTCGGGGACGGCGAAGAAGCGGAGGAAGAACTGGGCGAGCGGGCCGATCGACAGCGCGTAGAGGAGCGTGCCGACGCCGACGGAACCGCCGAGCAGGAAGCCGCTGGTGACCACCGCGACCTCGATCAGGGTCCGGGTCAGCCGGATCGACCGGCCGGTCACCCGGTGCAGCCCGGTCATCAGGCCGTCGCGCGGGCCGGGGCCGAAGCGGGCCGCGATGTACAGACCGGTGGCCAGGCCGTTCAGCACGATGCCCAGGACCATGAGGGCGATCCGGACCGCCGGCCCGTGGCCGTCCGGCAGCAGCGCCAGGGTGCCGTCCATGGCCAGGCCGATCACGAAGACGTTCGACACCGTGCCCAGGCCGGGCCGCTGCCGGATCGGGATCCACAGCAGCAGGACGGCCGCGCCGACGATGATCGACACCACCCCGATCGTCAGCCCGGTGAGCCCGGCCAGCCCCTGGTGGAGCACGTTCCACGGCTCCATGCCGAGCCCCGCCCTGACCAGCAGCGCCGAGCTCACCCCGTACAGGGTCAGGCCGGCGTAGAGCTGGACCAGCCGACGGGTCAGGTGCCGGCCGCGGGTGCCGGAGGCGATGGACATGAACGTGCCCCCCTGGGGTGGTGACGGGTGTGGAGCGCGGCCCGGTGTGGTGACGGTGGACCGACCCATGCCACTCTGTGGCGGGAGAACGGATGCCAACCATGGCCAATTCGAGGAAGGTGGACTGATTTCCATGGCTCAGTGGACTTCGGCCGTCGGGGCCGCCCAGCTCGCGCGGCAGCTCCGGGCGCAGCAGCCCCGCCCGGCGGGCCCCGGCACGCGGAAGCCGCCCGCCTACCGCGCCCTGGCCGACGGCATCCGCCTGCTCGTCCTGGAGGGCCGGGTGCCGGTCGCCGCCCGGCTGCCCGCCGAACGCGAACTCGCCCTCGCCCTCACCGTCAGCCGCACCACCGTGGCCGCCGCCTACGAGGCGCTGCGCACCGAGGGCTTCCTGGAGTCCCGGCGCGGCGCCGGCAGCTGGACCGCCGTCCCGGCCGGCAACCCGCTGCCCGCGCGCGGCCTCGAACCGCTGCCCCCGGAGACCCTCGGCTCCCTCATCGACCTCGGCTGCGCGGCCCTCCCCGCCCCCGAGCCCTGGCTGACCCGCAGCGTCCAGGGAGCCCTGGAGGAGCTGCCGCCGTACGCGCACACCCACGGCGACTACCCGGCCGGACTGCCCGCGCTGCGCGCCACGCTCGCCGAGCGCTACACCGCCCGCGGCATCCCGACCATGCCCGAGCAGATCATGGTCACCACCGGAGCCATGGGCGCCATCGACGCCATCTGCCACCTCTTCGCCGGCCGCGGCGAGCGGATCGCCGTCGAGTCCCCCTCGTACGCCAACATCCTCCAGCTCATGCGTGAGGCTGGCGCCCGGCTGGTCCCCGTCGCCATGTCCGAGGGGCTCGGCAGCTGGGACCTCGGCCGCTGGCGCCAGGTGCTGCGCGACGCCGCGCCCCGCCTCGCGTACGTCGTCGCCGACTTCCACAACCCGACCGGCGCCCTCGCCGACGAGGACCAGCGGCGGGGGCTCGTGGAGGCCGCCCGCGCGGCCGGCACCGTCCTGGTCGTCGACGAGACCATGACCGAGCTGCACCTCGACGAGGACGTGCGGATGCCCCGGCCGGTCTGCGCCTTCGACCCGGCCGGCTCCACGGTCCTCACCGTCGGCTCGGCCAGCAAGGCCTTCTGGGCCGGGATGCGGATCGGCTGGGTGCGCGCCGCCCCCGACGTCATCCGCTCCCTGGTCGCCGCCCGCGCCTACGCCGACCTGGGCACCCCCGTCCTGGAGCAGCTGGGCGTCAACTGGCTGATGCGCACCGGCGGCTGGGAGGAGGCGGTCTCCCTGCGCCGGGCCCAGGCGCGGGAGAACCGGGACGCGCTCGTCGCCGCGGTCCGCAGGGAGCTGCCGGAGTGGGGGTTCGAGGTGCCGAAGGGCGGGCTGACGCTCTGGGTGCGCACCGGCGGGCTCTCCGGCTCCCGGCTGGCCGAGGCGGGCGAGCGGGTCGGCGTCCGGGTGCCCTCCGGGCCGCGCTTCGGCGTCGACGGCGCCTTCGAGGGGTACATCCGGCTCCCGTTCACGGTCGGCGGCCCGGTCGCCGAGGAGGCCGCGGCCCGGCTCGCCGCCGCGGCCCGGCTGGTGGAGTCGGGCCTCGGCGGGGGAGTGGAGCCGCCCCGGACGTTCGTGGCCTGAGCCGGCGGGCCCGGCGGCCTCCCCGCGCGCGTGGGACGGCGAAGGCCGGTACGGACCGCGGGTCCGTACCGGCCTTCGCCGGGTGCGCGGGGCCGCCGTCAGCCTTCCGCCGGGACCGGAGCGTGCCGGGGGAGGGGGCCGGGGGTCGGCTCGGCCGCCGCCTCGGGGACCTTCTCCAGCGCCACCGTGGCCGCCGCCCGCCGCTCCGGCAGCAGGTCGAGGACGGCCTGCCGGTCGGTGTCGCCGACGGCGTCGTCGTACGGGTCGGGCGTGGCCGGCACCTGGAGCCGCAGGACCGGGCCGGTGCCGAGACGGGCGTAGCCGCGGCCCGGCGGGACCTGCGGGGTCGGGGTGGTGTGCGGCGCGGCGCCCAGCACCGCGGCGATCTGCTCGGGGGAGGCGGGGCCGAGCACCACGCGGGCGCGGGTGTGCGCGCGTACCCCCTCGTGGAGGGCGTCGGCGGTGTCGAACTGCTCCGCCACCACCACCGTCACCTGCGCCGCCCGGCCGTGCCGCAGCGGCACCTGGAGCAGCTCCTGGGGGTCGGGGCGGCCCTCGGAGGCGGCCAGGTGGCCCAGTGCGCCGGGACGGTCGAGGAGGATCCACAGCGGGCGGCGGGTGTCCGCCGGGGCGGGGTGGCCGGCCTGCCGGGCGCGGTTGGCGGAGATCAGCCGCCGCTCGGTCTCGTGGGAGGCCCATTCGAGGCTCTCCAGGGCTCCGGACAGCTCGCTCTCGACGCCGAGGACGCCGTCGCGGCCGACCAGGCAGGCGTACTCGCCGGCGCCCGCTCCGTCCACGATCAGCACGTCGCCGTGGGCGAGGGCCTGGAGCGCGAGGGAGCGCAGCAGGGAGGTGGTGCCGCTGCCGGGCTGGCCGACGGCGAGCAGATGGGGCTCGGTGGAGCGGGGGCCGGTGCGCCAGACGACGGCCGGCGCGTCCTCGGAGCCGTCGGCCGAGACCACCGGCACGGTCCGCTGCACGGCCTCGGCGTCGGTGAAGCCGAGCACGGTCTCGCCCGGCGCGGTGACGAACCGCTGGGCGGCGATGGTGGTCGGGAGGGCGGGCAGCACGTGCATGACGAGCCGGTTGCCCTCCTCGTCCCAGTCGAAGAGGTATTCGCGGCCGCGTCCCGACTTGGCGTGGAGCAGCTGCTCGATGCGGGCGCGCGAGGCGGCCTCGCCGTCGGTGAAGTAGGGCGGGTAGGAGATCCGCAGCCGCGTCAGGCGGCCGTTCTCGTCGAAGGCGTGGTCGCCGAAGGCCCGGGCCCAGTCGCCGCCGTGGGCGAAGAGCGGCTCGGGGTCCTCGGGGACGGAGAAGTACGGCACCAGGGCCTCGTACAGGCCCTTGAGGCGGGCCGTCTCCGCCTCGTCGGGGCCGGTCTTCACGACCGGTTTCTCACGCCCCTTCCACGCGGCGGCACCCATGAGCGCGACGAGCGCGAGCAGCGGCCCGTACGGCGCGAGGGCGACGACCAGGACGCAGGCCGCGACCAGGAACAGCGTGGGACCTCGCCGTTCCTTGGGGGTCGCGGCCCACTTGGCGCGCGCGGCGGCGGCCAGTTTCCGCAGACCTCGGGAGACCGTGATCAGCGGGTGGAGCACGTCGGTGGCGCTGTCGGCGGCCGACCGCGCGATCTCTCGGCTGCGCGCGAGCTGCGCGCTGCCGCTGCTCAGAATGCGGGGGAGTGGTCGCGGGGCCACGTCGTACTCCTGGAGGGGTGGAAGGGGGTGAGAGGCGTCAGAACTTGATTCCGCCCAGCAGGCCGGCCAGGCTCTGGCCGCCCGCGGTGATGCTCGGTGCGATGGCGGTGCCCGCCAGGTAGAAGCCGAAGAGCGCGCAGACGAGGGCGTGCGAGGCCTTGAGGCCGTCCTTCTTGAAGAACAGGAAGCAGATGATGCCGAGCAGGACGACGCCTGAGATGGACAGGATCATGGGGTGTTCTCCTGGTTGAGGGGACAGTCACGAGGAGTCCTTCCAGGTTCACGGCGAGTATCTATGTGACTAAAGGTTCATTCGGGTGAATAGCGGGCGTTTTCACTTGACCGGCGGACGCCGATCGCCGTCCCGGGTGGCGAAACCGCCGAAGTGGGGTAAGGGGAGGTCGAGGAGGCCGGTCACGGGTGGTGGACGCCGTGATCCTTGCCTCGGCCGGACGCGGTCATGTCACCGTGCGGGCAGTACCCTGTCGATTCACTCGTACGGCCTCGCTTGCCGTGCGCAGGTCAAGGGCAGGCGGTACCGGGCGACACGCGCGCGGGACGCAGGCGGAGCACGGAAGGCGGTTGTGAAGATGAGCGAGACCCCGGACCCCGAGGTCGTCGAGCTGGCGTCGAAGGTCTTCGACCTGGCGCGCACCGGCGACTCCGCCGCCCTCGCCGCCTACGTCGACGCGGGCGTCCCCGCGAACCTCACCAACGACCGGGGCGACTCCCTCGTCATGCTCGCCGCCTACCACGGCCACGCCGCGGCGGTCACCGCCCTCCTGGAGCGCGGCGCCGACGCCGACCGCGCCAACGACCGCGGCCAGACCCCGCTCGCCGGAGCCGTCTTCAAGGGCGAGGACGCCGTGATCCGCGCCCTCCTCGCCGGCGGGGCGAATCCGGAGTCCGGCACTCCGTCCGCCGTGGACACCGCCCGCATGTTCGGCAGGACCGAACTCCTGGAGCTCTTCACCACCCGGTGAACGAGGCCTGAACCCCAGGTGGGAACGGTGCCGTAAATGTGGTCGCGGCCATGGAGACGGTCGGTCATCATGACGACAAGCCCGGCCGTCCGACCGGGCCACGGACGAGAGGCAGAGGAAGATGAGCAGCGCGCACAAGCGACGTACGACGGACGGCCGGACGACATGTTGTCCCGCGGCCTACTAGGGCGGCCACCGCGCGGACGGGCCCAGCGCCCGCCCCGGTCCACCCCGGTCCACCCCGTCGTGTCGACAGCTTGATGTGAGGCGTCTTCCCATGTTCGAACCAGCCATAGCGCCGAGCGGCACCCTGCTCGGCCTGCTGCAGCGGGGCCGCGGCGACGGCACCCTGCACGCCCTCGCCGCCCCCCGCGCCGAGGCCCTCGCGGCCCTCGACCACTGCGTGCTCGCCGACCCCCGCCACGACTGGCGGGTCGAGAACCGCTCCCTCTACTACGCCCGGCTCTACCTCGACCTCCACGGAGGCCTGGAGGCCGTCGAGGCGCACCTCTTCGCCGCCGAGGACCACCTCGACGCCGAGGAGCACCGCACCGGGCTCGCCCTCGCCGTCCTCGGTCACCTGGCCTCCTACGGCCGCCACGACGCCCTGCTCCTGCTCCGGCGCTACGCGGCCACCGGAGCCAACTGGACCTGGGCCCTCGACGAGCTGGCCCTCCGCGACGACGACGCCGGCCTGCGCTCCCTCGCCGAGCCCGTCCTCGCCCGCTTCCCCCGGGACGAGGAGGGCGACGCGCGGCTCGCCGGCACCGTCCGCGACGCCTTCGAGCCCCGCCCCTGGCGGCTGTGGGCCGAGGACCGGCGGGACGCCGTCGGCGGCCGCGTCCGCGCCGCCCGGGAGCACGGGTCCTTCGACCGCTGGCAGCGACAGCTGCGCCCCACCGGGCCCCGCCCCGGCTGGAGCGTCCGCGCCGTCCTCGACTGGGCCCAGGAGGGGTACGAGCGCGGCGCCGACCTCGCCGGCCCCGCCGCCCGCTGCCTGGCCGCCGTGGCCGGGCCGGAGGACCGCCCCGAGCTGCTCGCCGCCGGCCGCCGGGGCGCCCCCGGCGCCCGGGCCGCCGTCCTGCACCACCTGGCCGCCCTCCGCGACCCCGCCGTCCTCGACCTCGTCGAGGCCGCCGCCGACGCCGTGCACCCCCTCGACACGGCCGCCGGCACCGCGCACGGACAGGCCGGGCCGTACGCCGACGTCCCCGGGGCCGTCGACCGCGACGCCCTGGCCGTCGCCCGGGCCGCCGTCACCGCCTACCTCCGCATGTGCGGCGAGGACGCGGTCGCCCGCGCCCGCGCCTGGATCCACCGCGCCGACCCCCTCGGCGCCGCCGCCGGCGAGACCCTCGCCGCGCGCGGCGAGGACCGCGACGCCGGGCTCGTCCTCGGCGCCCTGCGCACGGCCGTCCGCGCCGCCGGGCCCGACGCGGCCGTCCTCGGCGCCCTCGTCGACGGCGCCGGACGCCTCGGCATCGCCTGCGCGGCCCCCGTGCTGCGCCACGTCTACCGGGAGACGGCCTCCTCCCAGCTGCGCGGCCGCACGGCCCGCGCCCTCGCGGCCACCGACCCCTCCTTCGCGAGCGGCTTCGCGGTCGAGTGCCTCTGGGACTGCGAGGAGACCACCCGCGAGATCGCGGCCCAGCACGCCGAGACGGCCGACGCGCGCGTGGCCGAGCGATTGCGCCGCCTCGCCGCCGATCCGGCCGAGGAGGTCGAGGTCCAGACGGCGGTCCGCAACCGCATCGGCCCCGACCTCCAGGTCTGACCCGGCCCCACCACCGCCCCGGCCCGGGGCGGCGCGGCCCCCGGCGGCACACCGCCGAGCGGGGCCCCGCCCCGGGACCGGACGGGCCCGACCCCGCCGTCGGTACGGTTCCGGGGACGTGCCCCTGTCGTCGGTACGGTTCCGGGGACGTGCCCCTGTCGTCGGTACGGTTCCGGGCCCGGCCCCGCCGTCCCTGCGGCACCGGTGCCGCAGGGGCGGCCGGGGGGGGGGGGGGATAATGAACGGGAGGTTCCCCCGCGGGCCCATAACCCCGCGGGGGGGGACCCCGCGGGGCCCCCAGA